>NZ_JBIUYA010000005.1:0-266999 GCF_044744285.1 Pseudomonas sp. NPDC087336
CGCGTCACCGTTGCGCAGGGCTCACGTCATGCGTCGACAGCGGAACGCGGAGCGTCCCTGGCGGCATTCCCACGCAGAGCGTGGGAACGATCACACAGTAGAACGGGTACAGCCGCGAGCGATGGGTCGGTTGTCAGGCCCCTATCGCTAGGACCTCAAAGATGATCGGCATCGATCACCGCCTTGGCGAACGCTTGCGGGTCTTCCTGCGGCAAGTTGTGGCCGATGCCGCCGCTGATCAGGCGGAATTCGTATTTGCCGGTAAAGCGCTTGGCGTAATCCTCGGGGGCCGGGTGCGGCGCGCCGTTGGCATCGCCCTCCAGGGTGATGGTCGGCACGCTGATGGAAGGCGCGGTGGCCAGTTTCTGCTCCAGCGCCTCGTACCGGCTCTCGCCCTGGACCAGGCCCAGGCGCCAGCGGTAGTTGAACACGGTGATGTCGACATGGTCGGGGTTTTCCAGCGCCTTGGCGCTGCGGTCGAAGGTGGCGTCATCGAAGGCCCATTTCGGCGAGGCCAGTTGCCAGATCAGCTTGGCGAAGTCATGGGTGTTTTTCTCGTACCCGGCGCGGCCGCGGTCGGTGGCGAAGTAGAACTGGTACCACCACTGCAGCTCGGCCTTGGGCGGCAGCGGGTTTTTGCCGGCGGCCTGGTTGCCGATCAGGTAGCCACTGACCGAGACCAGTGCCTTGACCCGCTCTGGCCACAGCGCCGAAACGATGCCGGCGGAACGCGCGCCCCAATCATAGCCGCCGAGCACGGCTTGCTTGATCTTCAGGGCGTCCATGAAGTCGATGACGTCGCTGGCCAGCGCGGCCGGTTGGCCGTTTCGCAGGGTTTTTTCGGAGAGGAAATGCGTGTCGCCGTAGCCTCGCGCATAGGGCATCAACACGCGATAACCCTTGGTCGCCAACAAGGGCGCGACCTCGTCATAGCTGTGGATGTCGTACGGCCAACCGTGCAGCAGGATCACCACCGGGCCATCGGCCGGGCCCGTTTCGGCGTACGCCACGTTCAGCAGGCCGGCGTTGACATGCTTGAGCGGACCGAATGCCGAAGTGGCCGCTTGCGTGACGCCAACCGCTGTCGCGCCAGGCTGCGCGGTAGCGGACGTTTGCCCGTGGGCGGCACCCAGGACGCCGAACAGACTCAGCGCGAGGATCGATGCGCCGACCAGACCGCGGCGGGGTTTACCGGGTTTTTCGTTCTGCTGTGCCATCTTCATGATGATGCTCCTTTGCAAGCCGCTGGCCAGGGGATCCGGCCGATCCCCTTCAAACCCTGCCTGCATTTGAGCGTGGTGACGTATCTGGCCTGTGTCGAAGAGCGGGACCGGTGCAAGTATCTGTATCGCGCCGTCGTCCAGATACACAGTGATACACAGCGTCGTATCAAGCCTGCGCTGCACTCACCTGGCTGCTGGCCGTGGACTTCCTGCGCACCGATTGATACAGCAGGCTGGACACCATGAAGCCAATGATCGCCAACCCGCTCATCAGGCTGAATACATAGTTATAGCCCTGCTGGCCGGGGAAGTGGTCGAGGATGGCGCCATAGATCACGTAGGCGAACATGCCCGGTGCATAGCCGATCAGGCAGCCGATGCCGAAGGCCGAGCCGGTGATGTGTTGGGGAATGCCGACTTCACCCATGGGCGCCCAGAACACGCCGCGCATGGAAAACACGATCAGCGCAAAGGACAGCGTGGCGGCCATGCCGGCATAGAGGAAGCTCGGGCTCTTGGGAATCAGCAGGATGACGCCCATCAGTGGCAGCAGCGCCAGGAACGCCCACTTCAGGTAGCGGCTGGTGCTCTTGAACTGCTTGTCGGCGATGAAACCACCGGCAGGTCCGCCGAGGATCTTGAGGAAGTACTGGTTGATGATGCCGTAGGCGCCCACCAGCGCCACGGGTAGGCCGTACATTTCCTTGAGGTAGGGAATGAAGTAGGTCAGGCCGCAGTAGACGATGTAGACCATGAACACATTGAGGCTGACCAGCCAGATGCCCGGCACCTTGATGGCTTCGAACAGATTGGCCAGGCCGTTGCCGGGCTTGGCGGTCGTCTGTGTGCCTGCGCTCTTGAGCAGGAACCAGGTCAGGGTCCCGGCCAGGATGTCGATCACCGAGTAGAACAGGATCGCCGATTTCAGGCCGGCTTCGCCCGAACCCATGGCGACGAACACGCCCAGCGCGCAGAAAGCCACCAGGGTATCGATGACGCCACGTCCGCCTTCCAGCAGGCCGAACAGCCGTCCCTGTTCCTGATCGTCGCCCAGGTTGCGGATGGCCTTGAGCAACGAGGGCCAGAAGATGCAGTCGGCACACACCGCCAGCAGGCTGAACACGATAAGCAGGTTGCTGAAAGGCGGAAAGGTGGCCAGGTACAGCCCCAGGCTACCGGTACCGATCAGGCCGATGGGGATCAGTTTGCGGGTGTCGTAGCGATCGGCGAGCATTCCGCCGACCACGAACAACGCGGTGGCGATGATCGCGTTGGCGCTCAGCAGCAAGCCGATTTCAGTGTGGCTCAAGCCCATGAATTGCTGCATGGGCACATAGAAGGCGTCCTTGAGGTTGGCCAGTTTGTAGATGGTGCCGCCACCGAGGATGAGTATCAGGAATCTGAGCCATTTGGCCTTGTTTTGAGTTGTCATTATTTTTCTCCGGGCGTAATCGGTTCGTAGCGTCGGGTTCAGGCTTGGGGTTATTTGCCAGGGTTAGTCAGGCCAGTGTCAGTTCAGCCAGGGTGCGCAACTCGGCCAGCACGCCGCGCACGTAGGCCACCTGGTTGTTCGCCCAGCGGTGTTCGTCGGCCAGCATTCGTTCCAGCGAGAAACCGGCAGGCAGTGGCGTGTCACTCATTTCCCGATAGGCAATGAAGGGGTCGGCCGCCTCGAGGGCCTGGCGGAACGCCGGTGCCACGTAGTGGTTTTCCTGCTCGAGGATGAAGGCAATCACTTGCGGGCGGGTTTGGCCAAGCATCAACAGCTCGAACAGCAGGCGGGCACTGGGCAGGTCATCTTCGGCGCTGCCCTGCAGCACGCCGTAGTGCCCGAAGCCGTTTTGCTCGGGGACCACGCGCACGCCCTTGAGGTGGGCCTGGCGGATGTGCGGCGCCAGGTTACGCAGCGCCTGTAGCGGTTGTTCGCAGGCATTGATCATGTTGCCGAAGTCAAACAGGGCATGCAGGCGAGGGTGGTCGAGGCGGTTCAGCAGTTGGGCGATCTCGCCGCTCTTGAGCTCTTCGTGCTGCTCGAAGTCGAAGTACAGGTCGTGCTTGTCTGCCTGCTGCGCCAGGTACTGCAGGTCGGTTTCGATCAGGTCCATGACCCGCGAGAGCGTTCCCTCGTAGCGCGAGTAGACGCGGATGTTGCGCACGCCCAGGGCCAGGGCGATGGAGATCACTTGGTCGACATCTTTTTTCTGCGTGCTGCTGATTTCCAGATGCACATCCAGTCCCAGGGCACGGGCCTTGTCGGCAAACACCTGCAGTTGCGCAGGCGTCATCTGGCTCAGGCTGTTGGCCTCGCCGTCGAGCAAGTGCAGGCTCAGGCCTTGCAGCTCGTGGCGATAGGCGAAGTCGAGCAGGTCGGCGGGGGTGACACGACCGTGGGTGAGGTTGGTCAGCAGCGGGTAGGCGTGGGCAAACAGGCGCAGTTGCGCCAGTCGTTCGAGCAACTGCCGGGCCAGTGCGTCAGTCAGCACGGGTGCCGTGCCGTCCTCGACCACGTTGTGGCAAAGCAAGGCGTTGAATCGTTCCTGGATCTTATTGTTCATTCGAGTCGTTCCTGGTTCAGACACGGGTCTTGCGACGCAGCCTTTATCGCGCCAGTCAGGAACTCTCGATAGATCCATTATCAGTTAATTGTTAAGACCACTTGCCCTGTTTCAAGTGGCTTGCGTCAGGCAGCCCATCGCGTCCAGGGCCCGGGCCAGCGCCTCGACGCGCTCCCGGGCCTGGTGTTCGGGGGTGCCGGCAAAACCGATCAGCAGGGCAGGCGGCAGGACGTGCTCGATGCAGTAGTCACTCAGGGCGTAGGTGTGGATGTTGTATCGCGCCAGTTGCTTGGCAATCGCGTCGTCATCGAGCGCGGGAGGTAGCCAGGCGATCAGGTGCATGCCGGCGTCCACCGGAGTGATCCGCAAGAAACCGCCGAGCTGTTGTTGCAGCTGCTCGACCAGGGCCTGCTGGCGCGCTTGGTACAGCGCACGCAGGCGGCGGATGTGCCCCAGGAAGTGGCCTTCGCCCATGAAGTCCGCCGTCGTCGCCTGCAGCAGGGTGGGCGGGCTGCGATCCATGACCGCGCGCAAGGTGCAAAAGGGTTCGACCAGGGCCTGGGGCAATATCACGTAGCCCAGTCGCAGCGAGGGAAACAGCACTTTGCTGAACGTCCCGACGTAGATCACCCGTGCCATCTGGTCCATGGCATAGAGCGCGGGAAGGAGGCGGCCGCTGTAGCGCAATTCACTGTCGCAATCGTCCTCGATGATCCAGCTCTGTTGACGTGCAGCCCAATCGATCAGTGTCTGGCGTCGCGCATAACTGAGGGTCACGCCCAGCGGATGCTGGCGCGAGGGCGTGGTGAACACCAGGCGCGCATCCGGGCATTGGGCCAGGCCTTGCTCGACATCGATCCCCTGCTCATCGACAGGCAGCGGCACCACCTGCGCGCCCTGGGCCTGCAAGGCGATACGCGCCGCGATATGCCCCGGATCCTCCATCCACACGCGGTCCTGCGGATTGAGCAGCAGCATGCCCAATAGGTTGAAGGCTTGCTGCGCACCGGAAACGATCACCACTTGCCCGGCGTCACAGTCGATGCCCCGGGCGTCGAAGACGTACTCGGCAATGGCCGTGCGCAGCGCCTGCAAGCCTTGCAATTCGCCGTAACCGAGCATGGCCTTGGTTGGCTTGAGCAGGTGACGGTTCATCAGGCGCCGCCAGATCGCGTGCGGGAACGCGTCGTAGGTGCTGTGGCTGGGCAGGAAGGAGGTCGGGGTCGACGGATCCCAGTCGGCATAGGACACCCCGCGAAAATGATCGCTACGCAGCGACAGCATCGACTGGCTCAGGTCGGACAGGCGAGGGGGCTGGCGTGCCTGCCCGTCGTCGACAGCCGTGCGGTGTTCCCATTCGGTGCCGACGTAGGTGCCAGCGCCGGTGCGCGAGGCCAGGAAACCCTCGGCGATCAACTGATCGAAGGCATTGAGGATGGTGATGCGCGACAACGCCAGTTCCTTGCTCAAGGTGCGGGTCGACGGCAGGCGCACACCTCCCAGGATCCGGCCACCGAGGATTTGTTTGCGAATCTGCAAATACAGTTGGCGGTACAAGGGGATGGCGCTGGCACGGTCCAGCTCGATGGCCGACAGCAACAAACCTGCGGGGGATTTCATGAAGCGCTCGTCTGGACGGTGTGTCGTGGTGTGCAGGGTAGCGAGCGGCACCGGATAAGTCATCCACTGCCGTGAGCGTCACGGCGAGCACTGTCATGAAATGAAAAGCCATTGTCGTCTGATGAGAAGCGGCTCACCAGGCAGCGTCCTACAGTCCAATCAGCGCAAATCGACGCAGCAGCCAATATTGCAGACTGGAGAATAAGAAAAATGGCCAAGGCCGTACGCTTCTACGAAACCGGTGGTCCCGAAGTCCTTCGTTATGAGGATGTCGAAGTCGGCGATCCGGGTCCCGGTCAGGTTCGCCTGCGTCATGTGGCGGTCGGCCTGAACTATGCCGACACCTACTTTCGCAACGGCACCTACCCGATCCCGATGCCCAACGGGATGGGCGTCGAGGCGTCCGGTGTGGTCCAGGCCATTGGCGAAGGGGTGACCAACGTTCAGGTGGGGGACCGCGTCACCTACACCGGTTTCCTCAACACTTTGGGTGCCTACAGCACCGAACGACTGATCGCCGCCGCGCCGCTGATCAAGCTGCCGGAAACCATCAGTTTCGAAGCGGCAGCGGCCATGACCATGCGCGGCCTGACGTCTTCGTACCTGATGCGCCGCATCTACGACTTCAAGGAAGGCGACAGCATTCTGCTGCACGCGGCCGCTGGTGGTGTCGGCCTGATCGTCTCGCAGTGGGCCAAATTGCTCGGCCTGAATGTGATCGGCACGGTCTCGACCGAGGAAAAGGCCGAAATCGCCCGGGCGCACGGTTGTGACCATACGATCAATTACAGCCATGAAGACGTCGCCGCACGCGTTCGCGAACTGACCGACGGCGTTGGCGTGAACGTGGTGTTCGACAGCGTCGGCAAGAACACCTTCATGGGCTCGCTGGATTCGTTGAAACCCCGTGGCCTGATGGTCTGCGTGGGTACCGCCTCCGGACCGATCCCGGCGTTCGACCCGGTGATGCTGGCGATGAAAGGTTCGCTGTTCCTGACCCGCCCGGCCTTGGCCAACTACATCAGCGACCCTGCGGAAAAAGCCGCCCTGGCCGGTGAGTTGTTCGACCACGTCGGCAGCGGCCGGATCAAGATCGAGATCAACCAGCACTACGCCTTGCAGGATGCGGTGCAGGCTCATCGCGATCTTGAGGCGCGCAAGACCACCGGTTCATCGATTTTCGTCATTTAAGGAGCAGCCAGCCATGAAAGTCGAACAATTGACTTGCAGCATCGGCGCCGAACTGATCGGCGTGAACCTCGCCGACGCGGTGCATGATGACGGTCTGTTTGCCGAGATTCGTGCCCAGTTGCTCAAGCACCGGGTGGTGTTCCTGCGCGACCAGGACATCACGCGCGCCGAACACGTGGCCTTCGCCCGACGCTTTGGCGAGCTGGAGGACCATCCGGTGGCCGGCAGCGATCCGGAGCATCCGGGGCTGGTGCGCATCTACAAGAATCCGGACCAGCCGATGGACCGCTACGAAAACGCCTGGCACACCGATGCAACCTGGCGCGAAGCGCCGCCGATGGGCTGCGTGCTGCGCTGCGTGGAATGCCCGCCGGTGGGCGGCGACACGATGTGGGCCAACATGGTCCAGGCCTATGCGAACTTGCCAGATGACGTAAAGGTCAAGATCGCCGATCTGCGCGCCCGCCACAGCATCGAAGCGAGCTTCGGTGCCGCCATGCCGATTGAAAAACGCCTGGCACTCAAGGCGATGTACCCGGACGCCGAACACCCGGTGGTGCGCACTCACCCGGAAACTGGCGAGAAGGTGTTGTTCGTCAACGCTTTCACCACCCATTTCAGCAACTACCACACCCCTGAGCGGGTGCGCTTCGGCCAGGACGCCAACCCCGGCGCGAGCGAGTTGCTGCGCTACCTGATCAGCCAGGCGTACATCCCCGAGTATCAAGTGCGCTGGCGCTGGAAGCCCAACAGCATCGCCATCTGGGACAACCGCAGTACCCAGCACTACGCCGTCATGGACTACCCGCCGTGCCATCGCAAGATGGAGCGCGCCGGGATCATCGGCGACAAGACCTACTGATCGACCCTTTCTGCATACGCACTCGTAGACACGTCTGCCCGGCACGATCCCGGGTGGGCGGGACAATCATAAGAAGTGGAGTAAACCATGCAATTCTTCGACGATTCCCTGCACCCCGAAAACATGGAAAAAGTGGTCATCACCGTGGCCCCGTATGGCCCGGAATGGATGCCAGAAGACTTCCCTGAAGACATCCCGTTGACCATGGACGAGCAAGTCCAGAAAGCGGTCGATTGCTATGAAGCCGGCGCCACGGTCCTGCACCTGCATGTGCGTGAACTGGACGGCAAGGGCTCCAAGCGCCTGTCGAAGTTCAACGAGCTGATCGCCGGTGTGCGCGAAGCCGTGCCGGACATGATCATCCAGGTCGGTGGCTCGATTTCCTTCGCCCCGGAAAGTGATGGCGAAGCCGCCAAGTGGCTGTCCGACGATACCCGCCACATGCTGGCCGAGCTGACGCCAAAACCGGACCAGGTCACGGTGGCGATCAACACCACCCAGATGAACATCATGGAGCTGCTGTATCCGCAATACCTGGAAGGCACTTCCCTGGCCAACCCGATGGTCCAGGCCGCCTACAGCGAGATGACCGTACCGGCAGGCCCGGCCTGGGTCGCCGAGCACCTCAAGCGCCTGATGGACAACGACATCCAGCCGCACTTCCAACTGACCGGCATGCACGCCATGGAAACCCTTGAGCGCCTGGTTCGCAGGGGCATCTACAAGGGCCCGTTGAACCTGACCTGGATCGGCATCGGCGGCGGTTTCGACGGACCGAACCCGTTCAACTTCTTCAACTTCATCCACCGCGCGCCGGACGGCTGCACCCTGACCTCAGAGTCGCTGCTCAAGAACGTCATGCCGTTCAACACCATGTCGATGGCCATGGGCATGCACCCGCGCGTGGGCAATGAAGACACTATCATTGATCACAAGGGCGACCGATTCGGGTCGGTGGCGCAGATCCAGCAAACCGTGCGCATCGCCCATGAACTGGGGCGCGAAATTGCTAGTGGCAAAGAAGCCCGCGAGATTTATCGCATCGGTGTGAAGTACGACAGCATCGAAGAAACCCTGCTGGCCAACGGTATGGCCCCCAACCGCAAGGCTGGGCACAAAGGTGTGCCGCAACGCGGCTGACCGGTGGTGCGCACGAGAGGCCGTGACCACTCGTGCGCACTGCAAAACGCTTGATAACAAAAATAAATAAAAGCTTTGAGGAGGCTGCATGGCCTTTCACCCAATCGCCGACGATGACGACGCTGGTGGCGTCAACGTTGCGCGTAAATATGCCTGGATTGTTTTTGCGCTGACGTTCGGCCTGTTGATTTCCGATTACATGTCACGCCAAGTGCTGAACGCGGTGTTCCCGCTGCTCAAGAGCGAATGGGCCCTGAGCGACGGCCAGCTTGGCCTGCTCAGCGGCATTGTCGCCCTGATGGTTGGGCTGCTGACGTTCCCACTGTCGCTGATGGCCGACCGCTTCGGCCGGGTCAAGAGCCTGGCGCTGATGGCGATGCTGTGGAGCCTGGCCACCCTGGGTTGCGCGTTGGCGCAGGACTATCAGCAGATGTTCATCGCCCGCTTCATGGTCGGCGTCGGCGAAGCGGCCTACGGCAGCGTTGGCATCGCGGTGGTGATTTCGGTGTTTCCGAAACACATGCGGGCAACCCTGGCCAGCGCCTTCATGGCGGGCGGCATGTTCGGCTCGGTGTTGGGCATGGCGTTGGGTGGTGCGATCGCCGCCAAGCTCGGCTGGCGCTGGTCGTTCGCCGGCATGGCGCTGTTCGGCCTGCTGCTGGCCATCCTTTACCCGATCATCGTCAAGGAAGCGCGCATCGCACCGCAACGGGTTGCCAAGGCTGTCGCGGGGGCCAAGCGTCCGTTGCGTACGCTGTGGTCCAGCCGTTCGGTGGTGGCGACCTACGTCGCCAGCGGCTTGCAGCTGTTCGTCGGTGGCACGGTGATGGTGTGGATTCCCAGCTACCTCAATCGCTACTACGACATGCCCACGGACAAGGCCGGCGGCATGGCCGCGATCATCGTGCTGTGCAGCGGTGCTGGGATGATTGTGTGCGGCATGCTCAGCGATCGGCTGTGTCGCAACTCGCCGGAACGCAAGGTCAGCCTGGCCATCGCTTTTTGCCTGGGCAGTTGCCTGTTGTTGTCGGCGGCCTTCGCACTGACGGCAGGGCCTCTGCAACTGGCACTGATCTGCCTGGGCATGCTGATTGCCACCGGCACCACCGGCCCCGCGGGTGCGATGGTTGCCAACCTGACCCATTACTCGGTCCATGGCACGGCCTTCGCCACACTGACATTGGCCAACAACATGCTGGGGCTGGCACCGGGGCCGTTCATCACCGGAAGGGTCTCGGACCTCATCGGCCTGCACGCCGCTTTCCAGCTGGTGCCATTGGTCAGCCTTGCGGCAGCAGCCGTGTTCTTTTACGCCAAGTGTCATTACCACAAAGATATTGCCCGCCTTCAGGGTCAGCGCGTGCCTGACCCCGTCAGTCAAGCCGGGTTAGAGGTGAAGTTGTGAGTCGTCGTCTAGAGATTGATGTGTTTTTCGATTTTATCTGCCCCTGGTGCCTGATCGGCAAACGCCAGCTGGAGCATGCGCAGGTACAGTTCCGCAATCGCCATCCGGATGTGCAGATCAGCACGCAGTGGCATGGCGTGCAGTTGCTGCCGCAGTTGCCGTTGGAAGGTGAGCCCTTCGCCGATTTCTACCGCAAGCGCCTGGGCAATGCCGATGCCATGACCATGCGCCAGGCCCAGGTACAAAAGGCTGCGGCGGCGGTGGGACTGACCATCGACCTCAGCCAAATCGAGACGATGCCCAACACCGCGGACGCCCATCGCCTGTTCGAACGGGTCAGCGCATTGGGCAATGCTGCCCAGCGTGAGATGTTGCTCGAGCGGATGTTCGCCGCTTATTTCCGCAAACGCGAAAACCTTGGCTGTCGCGAGACCTTGCTTGCCATCGCCCGTTCCTGTGGCATCGATACCGACGCCGTGCTCGATTGCCTGAAGGGCGACGCCACGCCATTTGCCGGATCCCCCGGCGCGACCAGTGGCGTGCCGAGTTTCCAGTTCGATCGCCGCCTGACGGTGATCGGTGCCCAACCTGCCCAGGCGCTGCTCGGAGCCATGCACCAAGCCCTCAAGGAAGGTGAGTGCGAGCGGCAGCTGGCATGACCCGGCGCATTCCCGTACCTGCCGGCAAACACCCGCAGGCCGGTGGCCGGGCGCTGTTCGAATTCGAAGACAAGAGCCTGGCGTTGTTCAACGTCGACGGGCAACTGTTCGCCATCGACGACAGTTGCCCGCACCAGGGCGCCTCGCTGTGTGGCGGGCGTCTGGAGGGGCGGGTGATTCAATGTTGCGCCCATGGTTTGCGCTTCGATCTGCACAGTGGCTACCTGCTCAATTCCAGGCAGGTCAAGGTCAACAACTACCCGGTCGAGATCATCGACGGCCAGGCGTTCATCGTCATCGTTCCTGAGGAGTCCGCGCCATGAGCGCCATCGCCCTTACCCGTATCCATAGCCGCACGCGCGAACTGGCCCCGGGGTTTATCGTCAGTCTGATCGTGGCCGCCGCCGCGTCGTTCCTGTCCGAGCACTACGGTGCCCCCGTCATGCTGTTCGCGCTGCTGCTGGGCATGGCCCTGAACTTCCTCGCCGGCGACGGCGCCTGCAAGGCCGGCATCGAGTTCACCGCGCGTACCGTGTTGCGAATCGGCGTGGCGCTGCTGGGCATGCGCATCACCCTCGAACAGATGGCGGCGCTGGGTTGGAAGCCTGTGGCGCTGGTGGTGATCCTGGTGGTGGTGACCATCGGCGTGTCGGTGATCGCGGCCAAGGCGCTGGGCTTTCAGCGCTTGTTCGGCATGCTCACCGGTGGGGCCACCGCGATCTGTGGCGCATCGGCCGCGTTGGCGCTGGCGGCAGCGCTGCCCAATCACCCGCAGAAAGAACGCGCGACCCTGTTCACGGTGATCGGTGTCTCGGCGCTGTCGACGATGGCGATGATCGTCTACCCGATGATCGCCAACTGGCTGCAACTGTCGCCGCAGGTGGCCGGGGTTTTTCTCGGGGCGACCATCCACGACGTGGCCCAGGTGGTCGGCGCCGGCTACAGCATGTCCACCGAGACCGGTGACACGGCCACGGTGGTCAAGCTGATGCGCGTCGCCATGCTGCTGCCGGTGATCGTCACCGCCGCGATGATCACCCGCATGCAGGGCGCCGATCCGACCGGCAAGCGACCACCGTTGCTGCCGTGGTTCGCCGTCGGTTTTCTGATTCTGGCGTGCATCAACAGCACCGGGTGGATAGCCCCGGTGGTGCAGGGCTCGGTCAATGAACTGTCGCGCTGGTGCCTGGTGGTGTCCATCAGTGCCCTGGGCATGAAGACCCAGCTCAAGGAGCTGGCGGCAGTGGGCATCAAGCCGATCCTGCTGATGGTGGGGGAGACGGTGTTCCTCGTCGTGCTGGTGCTGTTGTTGCTGCACTGGGGGCTCTGACACCTGACGCAATACGCTTTCTGGAAGAGGGCCGCGCCGTGGTTGGCTCCTGGCTGCGGTGGTGTTCTCGACCGGTGTGGACAGCACCGGTTTTTCACGGCGACTGTACCAGCAGTCGCCGTTTTTTTTGTCCGGTGCGTCTGTGGGAGATTGTTGTCTGAGTACATATCCGTTACCGCAGGAATGGATATGTACTCATTCAACAAACAACAGATCGGCTGTTAGGCCGCCATCGCTGGCAAGCCAGCTCCCACAACAGGCGCGATATCAGTAGGGCTTGGGCGGGACAGCGTCCGTAGGGGCTTTTGGCGAACCTTGCTTTTGCGCGCGCCACGTCGCCGGTGGCATGCCGAACTGGCTGATGAACCACCGTGTAAACGAACTCGCCATCGAGTAGCCAAGCATGTCGGCAATGCGACTGAGCGAGTAATTCGGGTTGTCCAGATAACGCAGCACCAGGTCGCGGCGCACGTCGTTGATCACATCATTGAACGCACAACCATCATCCTTCAGGCGACGTTGCAGGGTGCGTACGTTCATGCCCTGGCTCTGCGCGACTTGCTCGATGGTGGCGCGGCCCATGGGCAGCAGCAGGTAGATGGCCTTGCGCACTTCGAACAGCATCGAAGTGCCTTGGTGGCCTTGCAGCGAATCGAGGTAGCTCTGGGCGTAGCGGGCCATGGCCGGGTCGGCATTGGGGTTGGTCATGTCCAGGCTGGCGCCTGCGCAGACGATGCCGTTGAACTCACTGCCGAACTCCAGGGTGCAGCCGAACAGGCGGCGGTGCAGTTGCAGGTTGTCGGGAGGCTGGTGGGTGAAATTGACGCTGTAGGGATGCCAGTGTGAGCCGAGCAGGGCGGCGCACAGGCGGAACATCACGCCGATGGCCAGCTCGGTGGCCTGTCGGCTGGGCAGCGGCGATTCGGTGACCACCTCTTCGCGAATGATCACCATCTTGCCGGCCTCTTCGATGAAGATGGCCAGCGAATCATTCATCAAGTGCCGGTAATGCACCACCACCTGCAAGGCATCACGCAGTGTGCGCTGGTGGCTGAGTAGCAGGCTGACCACGCCGAAGTCCGAGAGCTGGCGTGATTCGGCCATGCTCAGGCCGAAGGTCTGGCAGCCGCTGGCCGCGGCTGAATCTTCCAGCAGGCGCACGGCGGAATCGATGGGGATACGGTGTTCCGGCGCCTGCAGCAAGGTCTTGGTCAGCCCGACGCCGGCCAGCACATCGCGTGGGTTGAACCCCAGGTATTGAGTGACCTCCAGATAGTTGGTCAAGACGGCGGCGCGAACAAGCTTGGTCATGCGAAGGTCTTTCCTGGGCCGATTGCGATTCAAAAAAAGCGTGGCGACTATATCCAGCACATCAGCAATTGAACAGTTGTGAAGTGAGCGGGGTCACTCGCCCATTGCTGTCCGATTTACCACTCTTGCGCAAACCTCGTCTAGGCTCACCCATTGATTACAGTGACCCGCACAGAACCTGCCGGGATTTTAGACCGGTGGTCGCACCGCGCCACCAGCGGAGCATTTGTCATGAAAAGAAAAGTGCATGACGTCCAATGAAAAGCACCTCGGGTGGCCGCTCTTTAATGTCAGTCCTACAAAAAGCCCCTGGCGACAGAGCCAGTCGAGTCATCGAGAAAGCGTAGGTGTTGAAGTGAACAAACTGCAAACTGCCGCAACCATTCTGATCGTACCGGGCCTGCGCGAGCACGTTGCCGAACATTGGCAGACGTTGCTTGAAGCCAGGCTCAGCAAGGTACGTAGTGTGCCGCCGCAGGAGACCGACAAGCTCGATTGCAACAAGCGCGTGCAAGCGATCCAACACGCCCTGGAGCAGATCGACGGGCCGGTGATCCTGGTCGCCCATAGCGCCGGCGTACTGATGGTCGCGCACTGGGCCGCGCAGCACAGCCGGCCGATCAAGGGCGCGCTGCTGGCCGCTCCACCTGACCTCGATGCCCCTTGGCCGTCAGGCTATCCATCGCCTGAAACCCTGCGTAGCCAGGGTTGGGATCCTCTACCCAAAGGCCCGCTGCCATTTCGCAGCCTGGTGGCCGCCAGTACCAACGACCACCTCGCCAGCCTGCAAGCCGTTACGCACCTGGCCGAAGGCTGGGGCAGCGAACTGCTCAACCTGGGTGACGTCGGTCATCTCAATCCTGCTGCCGGGTACGGGCACTGGCCACAAGCCGAAGCCCTCATCCTCGAGTTGGATCGCTGATTCAGGCGCCGGTTGGCCCGCGCCATCCGGTATTTGCCCTCACTCCTGAAAAACGTAAACCCCTGGCACAAGGGGTTACGCGGGGGCAGCTGCGCTTAAAACAAATACAAAAAGGCGGAGACAACGCAATGCACAACAACAAGAGTCACGGGTTCACCGGTTCACGCTACACCTTGCTGGCCTCGGCCATTCTCGCGGCAACGGTGCCGATGGCCCATGCGGCAGAGATCGAGACGGGTAACCCGGACTGGACCGTTCGCCTGGATAACACCGTCAAGTACAACTACGGCGTACGCACCGAAAGCGCGGACAAACGCATGTTGGGTACGCCCAACAACAACGACGGCGACTACAACTTCCGCAAGTCCGGCACCAACATCACCAACCGTGTCGACCTGCTGACCGAGATGGACGTGGTCTACCAGAACCACATGGGCTTTCGCGTCAGCGCCGCCAGCTGGTACGACAAGGCCTACGAGAACACTGGTTCCAATTCCAACCCGTTCGTCAACGGCAACGGTTCGACCTCGGGTCTGATCGCCAACGACCCGCGGCTGGCCGGGGTCACCAGTGACAATGTCGGCAATGGCAGCCCGCACCTGAGCAACTATGCCCAGCGTTACTACAGCGGTCCGTCTGGTGAAATCCTCGATGCCTTCGTGTTCTACAGCACCGAAGTGGGCGAGGAATCGATGCTGAGCTTCAAGGCTGGCCAGCACAACGTGTTCTGGGGGGAGACCATTCTCAACCCTGTGCATTCGATCAGCTACGGCCAGTCCGGCCTCGACCTGGCCAAACTCGCCGCGTCGCCAGGTACTGAAGCCAAGGAACTGTTCGTCCCGCGCAACCAGCTGTCGATGACGTTCACCGTCAACCCGGAATTGACCGTGGGCGCCCAGTACTTCCTCGATTGGGACGCCGCGCGCCTGCCGGAAGCGGGCACCTACTACGGCGGTTCCGACCTGGTTGGCTTCGGTGCGCAATCGTTCTTGCTCGGCAACACCAACGGCGTGGTCCCGGGCAGCCCTCTGGGCTGTGGCCTGGCACCGTGCAACGGCTTGACCAACGTGCGTCGCGGGCATGACCTGACGCCGGACAAGCGCGGCGACTGGGGCCTCATGGCCAAGTGGTCGCCCGCCTGGCTGGACGGCACCCTGGGCGTCTACTACCGCGAAACCTCGGAAATCCTCCCGCAAGCCTGGCTGGATGCCCGCGGCCTGAGCTCGGCCAACCCGAACGGCACCCGTCCCGCCGGGCAGGTACCTGCGGTGATCAATACGCTCAACTCGCTGAGCACCGCCACCTATCAAATGGCCTATGCCGACAACGTCAAGATCATCGGCCTGAGCCTCTCCAAGGACGTCGGCGGGGTGAGCGTGGGTTCGGACCTGAACGTGCGGCACAACATGCCGCTGGCCAGTATTCCGGCGATTGTCAGCACCAACAGTCCGCTGGGCCTGGGCCAGGGTCTTGGCCTGTTGCCGGCGCGCACGCCTGGCACCGGTGTGATCTATGACACCCCGGAAAAGGGCGACAGCATGGCCGCCACCGGCGACACCCTGCACTGGACGATCAACGGTCTGATGACCATGCCGAAAACCCCGGTGTTCGATTCGGCGACCCTGCTCGCCGAGGTGTACTACAGCAACTTGCTCAAGCTCGATAGCAAGAACGAGGCGCTCTACAAAGGCAAGGATACCTACCGCGGCATCGATCAGCCGACCCGCGACAACTGGGGCATCGCGGTCAACTTCACACCGACCTGGTACCAGGTGTTTCCCGGTGTCGACCTCAACGCGCCGATGTCCGTCAACCTCGGTCTCGATGGCGTGTCACCGGTCTCCGGTGGCGGTGCCAAGGATACCGGTAACTACGCCGTCGGCCTCGGGGCCGTTGTGTACAACAAATACTTCGTCGACCTCAAGTACGTGGACTCTTTCGGCAAGGCCGACAAGTGCAACGTCAGTGGTGTGAGTACCGGCCCGACTGGGGGTGACGGCGCTACGCCGAACGCCTTCAGCGGCAACGAAAACTACGCCTGTTACGCCGGTGGCTACTCGTCCTTTTCCGGAGGTGGAGCCACGACTGAGGACCGTGGCGCCGTGTACCTGACGATGAAAACAACCTTTTGATTCACCACTGATTTGCTCAATGCAAGCAGGAGAATAACAAGATGAAATTCGTGAAAACCGTGTTGGCCGCTTCGCTGGCCATGGTCCTTGCCGCCCAGGCACAGGCCGCTGTTTCAACCCAGGACGCTGCCAAGCTGGGCAGCAGCCTGACCTTGGTGGGCGCCGAAAAGGCCGGGAACGCTGATGGTTCCATTCCGGCCTACAACGGTGGCCTGACCACGCCGCCGGCCAGTTTCAAATCCGGTGACAGCATGCGCCCGGACCCGTTTGCCAGTGAAAAACCCTTGCTGGTGATCGACGGCAAGAACGTCGATCAGTACAAAGGCATGCTCACCGCTACCACGGTTGAACTGGCCAAGCGCTTCCCGACGTTCCGTGTCGACGTGTTCCCGACCCACCGCACCGTTTCGCTGCCCAAGGCCATCCTCGATAACGGCGTGAAGAACGCCAGCGGTGCCAAGTCCCTCGAAGGCGGGTTGGCGATCGACAACGTGCTGCCGGGCGTGCCGTTCCCGATTCCGCAATCGGGTAACGAAGCGATGTGGAACTTCCTGTTGCGTTACCAGGGCGTGAGCATCAACTCCAAGTACGACTCCTGGAACGTTGACTCCGCCGGTGTGCCAAGCCTGGCCACCACCGGGCAGGCGTTCATTTCCTACCCGATCTACGAAAACCTTTCGCAGCCGATCAGCAGCGCCGACGTGTACTACCAGATGAAGCTGTCGTACACCGGCCCCGCACGTCGCGCCGGCGAAGCGGTGATGCTCAAGGACGCCGCCAACCCGCTGCAGCAACCGCGTCGCGCCTGGCAATACCTGCCAGGTCAGCGTCGGGTCAAACTGGCGCCGAACCTGGCCTACGACACGCCGAACCCGGGCACCGCGGGTGCAGGCACCTACGATGACGTGTTCGTGTTCAACGGTGCGCTGGATCGCTACGACTGGAAGCTTACGGGCAAGCAGGAAATGATCGTGCCCTACAACACCTACAAGCTGACCTACGCCCAGGATCCGAAGTCGCTGACCACCGCAAACCACCTGGCACCGGACTTTGTGCGCTGGGAAAAACACCGCGTCTGGGTCGTCGAAGGCACCCTCAAGGCGGGTGCCCGGCACATCTACGCCAAGCGCCGCTTCTACCTCGACGAAGACAGCTGGACTGCTCTGGCCTCGGATCAATATGACGCCCGTGGTCAGCTCTATCGTGGTTCCTTCGCCTTCCTCAGCCAGAGCTATGACAAGCAGATCCCGGACTCTACGCCCTTCATGATCTATGACCTGGTCGGTGGTTCGTACAACATCAACGGTGTAGTCGGCCCTTACGGCGGCATCAAGTACATCGATCCGCTCTCCAAGGCGCAGTGGTCGTCGGAATCCCTGGCCGGCAGCGGCATTCGCTAAGCCAACCGCAAAAACGCGCCCGCGCGGTCAACGTCGATCGTCGCGGGCGCCAGGTTCGAACGTCGGGCACACGGTTGTGTGTCCCGGCGCGGTTTTCCGAAGAGGACGCGGTATGTGTTCGTATAAGAATTTCAAGCACGTGGCGTTTGGCCTGGCGCTCGGCCTGTTGCAGGGCGTCACCCATGCGGCCGATTACGTCGATGTGCTGGACCTGCCGGCCAGGGTCAGTGCGTTGGCCAGCAACAGCCCGTTGTCCGGCATGGCCCGCGCCGGTGAGCGCGTGATCGCCGTTGGCCAGCGCGGCCACATCCTGTTTTCCGATGACGCCGGCAAGCACTGGCAACAGGCTGCCGTGCCGGTCAGTGCCGACCTCACCGCCGTGAGTTTTCCCAACGCCAGTCAAGGCTGGGCGGTCGGCAATGACGGCGTGGTGCTGCACACAAGCGACGCTGGCGTGACCTGGAACAAGCAACTTGACGGTCGCCAGATCGGTACCTTGCTGGTCAAGCATTACACGGCGCTGGCCAGTGCCGAACCGGGCAACGAGCAATGGCCACTGCTGGTCGCCGAAGGCCAGCGCCTGGCCGAGCAGGGCGCCGACAAACCGTTGCTCGACGTCTGGTTCGCCAATGACCAGGTCGGCTATGTGGTCGGCGTGTTCAACCTGATCCTGCGCACTGACGATGGCGGCCAGAGCTGGACGCCGTTCCAGGATCGCACCGACAACCCGCAAGGCTTGCACCTCAACGCCATCGCCTCCACCGGCGACGGTCTGTACATCGCCGGCGAGCAAGGCCTGTTGCTCAAATGGGATAACCAGACCCAACGCTTCGCCACCGTGCCGACGCCCTATCAGGGCAGCTTCTTCGGCGTGCTCGGCAAGCCTGGCGAAGTGCTCGTCTACGGCTTGCGCGGCAACGTGCTGCGCAGTAACGACGGCGGCCAGAACTGGACCGCGCTGGACAGTGGCCTGCACGTCAGCATCACCGCCGGCCTCGTCGATGCCCGGGGCAATTACCGCCTGTTCACCCAGGGCGGGCAGATGCTGGTCAGCCAGGGCACTGGCGCGCAATTGCATCTGGTGCAGCAACCGGCACGCACCCCGGTCGCCGGTGCCACCCAGGCCGCCGACGGCGCGTTGGTGGTAGCGGGCAGCCGTGGCGCCCAGGTGCTAGCCGCCGATCCAGCCCTCGAACTTTAATAGCGAGAACCCAGACATGGGCAATATCAAACAAGACGCCATGCCGGTGATCCGCGAGCTGCGCGATTTCGACCGCCGTTCCGGCAACCTGCTCGAACGCCTGGTGTTCAATTATCGGCCGCTGTTCATGCTGCTGATGGCCCTGGCCACCGTGGTCCTGGGTTTCATGGCCGTGACCCGCCTGGAACTGCGCCCCAGCTTCGAAAAAATGATTCCGCAGAGCCAGCCGTACATCCAGAATTTCCTCGAGAACCGCCAGTCGTTGCGCGGCCTGGGCAACTCGGTGCGGGTGGTGGTGGAGAACACCCAGGGCGATATCTTCGACCCCGGTTACCTGGACGTACTCAAGCAGGTCAACGACCAGTTGTTTCTCACCGAAGGCGTCGACCGCGCCTGGATGAAGTCGCTGTGGACGCCTGCCGTGCGCTGGACTGAAGTCACCGAGGAAGGCTTCCAGGGTGGCCCGGTGATGCCCGACACTTACGAGGGCAAGCCTGAGCAAATCGAACAGCTGCGCCAGAATATTTCCCGTGCCGGCATCGTCGGCAGCCTGGTAGCCAGCGACTACAAGTCGAGTATGCTGGTCGTGCCGCTGCTGGACAAGGCTTCGGCTACCGGCCAGAGCATCAACTACCACGCCTTTTCGCGGATGCTCGAAGAGCAGTTGCGCGACAAGATAGAGTTTGCCGGCGACAGCGCGGCGCGTAAATCAGGGGAAGAGGGCAAGGGCCCGTACAAGGTGCGGGTGATCGGTTTCGCCAAGCTGATGGGCGACCTGATCGACGGGCTGATTCAGGTGATGATGTTTTTCGGCCTGGCCGTGGTCACTTCGCTGATCATCATCTACGCCTACACCCGTTGTGTGCGCAGCACCCTGCTGGTGGTCGGCTGCTCGCTGATCGCGGTGGTCTGGCAACTGGGGATCGTCGCCTGGCTGGGTTACGCCATCGATCCGTACTCGGTGCTGGTGCCGTTCCTGATCTTCGCCATCGGCGTGTCCCATGCGGCGCAGAAGATGAACGGGATCATGCAGGACATCGCCCGTGGCACCCACAAGCTGATTGCCGCGCGCTACACCTTCCGCCGTCTGTTCATCGCCGGGGTCACCGCATTGCTGGCTGACGCGGTGGGCTTCGCCGTACTGATGCTGATCGATATCCCGGTGATCCAGGACCTGGCGATCACCGCCAGCATCGGTGTTGCGGTGCTGATCTTCACCTCGCTGTTGCTGATGCCGGTGGCGCTGTCCTATATCGGCGTTGGTGCCAAGGCGGCCGAGCGCGCGCTGAAAATCGACACCCGTGCCGAACACCACAAAGGCTTCGGCAAACTCTGGGACCTGCTTGATCGCTTCACCACACGCCGGTGGGCCACGGGTGCCGTGCTGGTCGCGGTGCTGATGGGCATCGGCGGCTTCATGGTCAGCCTGCAACTGAAGATCGGCGACCTTGAAAGCGGGGCGCCGGAGCTGCGCGCTGACTCGCGCTACAACCGCGATAACGCCTACATCACCAGCCACTACGCGCTGTCCAGCGACCTGTTCGCGGTGATGATCAAGACCGCGCCGGAAGGTTGCCTGAACTACAAGACGCTGGTCCTCGCAGATCGCCTGGCCTGGGAACTGCAGCAGTATCCGGGCGTGCAGGCGACGTCCTCGCTGGTCAACGCGGTACGCCAGATCACCGCCGGCACCTATGAAGGCAACCCCAAGCTCAACAGCATCCAGCGCAACCAGGACGTGCTGAACTACGCCGCGCAGCAAGCCTCGGTCAACTCGCCGGAGTTGTTCAACAACAACTGCTCGCTGATGCCGGTGATAGCCTTCCTCAAGGATCACAAGGCCGAGACCCTCGACGCCGTGGTGGCGATTGCCGACAAGTTCGCCAAGGAAAACAGCACCCAGGATCGTCAGTTCCTGCTGGCCGCCGGCAGCGCCGGTATCGAGGCTGCGACCAACATCGTGGTGCGCGAGGCCAACCGCACCATGCTGCTGTACGTCTACCTGGCGGTGACGCTGTTCTGCCTGATCACTTTCCGCAGCTGGCGCGCCACGCTGGTGGCGCTGCTGCCGCTGGTGCTGACCTCGATCCTCTGCGAAGCGCTGATGGTGGCCATGGGCATCGGCGTGAAAGTCGCGACCTTGCCGGTGATCGCCCTGGGCGTGGGGATCGGTGTGGACTACGCACTGTATCTGCTCAGCGTGCAATTGCACTTCCAGCGCCAGGGCCTGCCGCTGTCCCAGGCTTATCGCAACGCCGTGTCGTTCACCGGCCGGGTGGTCGGGCTGGTCGGTATCACCCTGGCCGCTGGCGTGGTGTGCTGGGTCTGGTCGCCGATCAAGTTCCAGGCCGACATGGGCATCCTGCTGACCTTCATGTTCCTGTGGAACATGCTCGGTGCGCTGATCCTGATTCCCTCCTTGTCGTACTTCCTGCTGCGTGAACGGGCGGTTGCGCCCACTGCCGTTGCGTCAGCCGAAACCACCGAAACCACTGAACGTCCCGGCATGCCCCATGCCGTGACCACTTCCGAGTAAACCAAGATGTCTGATTACAAAGCTCCCCTGCGCGACATGCGCTTCGTACTCAACGAGGTTTTCCAGGTGTCCCGGCTCTGGGCCCGGTTGCCTGGCCTGTGCGACGTGATCGATGAAGAAACCGCCGCCGCGATCCTCGAAGAAGCCGGCAAGATCAGTGGCGAAGTCATCGCACCCTTGAACCGCGCCACCGACGAGCAGGGCTGTACCTGGAGCAATGGTTCGGTCACTGCGCCAGACGGTTTTGCCGAGGCTTATCAAGCCTTCGCCGAAGGCGGTTGGGTCGGTGTCGGCGGTGATCCACAGTACGGCGGCATGGGCATGCCCAAGGCGATTTCAGCGCAGGTCGAAGAGATGGTCAACGCGGCCAGCCTGTCGTTCGGCCTGTACCCGATGCTGACCGCCGGCGCCTGCCTGTCGATCAAGGCGCACGCCAGTGAAGCACTCAAGGAACGTTACCTGCCGAACATGTACGCCGGCACCTGGACAGGTTCGATGTGCCTGACCGAAGCCCATGCCGGCACCGACCTGGGCCTGATTCGCACCAAGGCCGAGCCCCAGGCGGATGGCAGCTACAAGGTCAGCGGCAGCAAGATCTTCATCACCGGCGGTGACCATGACCTGACCGAAAACATCATCCACCTGGTACTGGCGCGACTGCCGGATGCCCCGGCGGGTCCCAAAGGCATCTCGCTGTTCCTGGTGCCCAAGGTACTGGTCAATGCCGACGGTTCCCTCGGCGAGCGCAACTCGCTGTCCTGCGGCTCGATCGAGCACAAGATGGGTATCAAGGCATCGGCCACCTGCGTGATGAACTTCGACGGCGCCACCGGCTGGATCGTCGACGCGCCGAACAAGGGCCTGGCGGCGATGTTCACCATGATGAACTACGAGCGTCTGGGCGTGGGCATCCAGGGCCTGGCGCAGGGCGAACGTTCCTACCAGAACGCCCTGGCGTACGCCCGTGACCGCCTGCAGAGCCGTGCGCCAACCGGCGCGCAGTGCAAGGACAAAGCGGCCGACCCGATCATCGTGCATCCCGACGTGCGCCGCATGCTGTTGACCATGAAAGCCTTGAACGAGGGCGGTCGCGCGTTCTCCAGCTACGTCGCCCTGCAACTGGACATCGCCAAATTCAGCGAAGACCTGACGGAGCGTAGCCGCGCCCAGGACCTGGTGGCTTTGCTGACCCCGGTGGCCAAGGCGTTCCTCACCGACATGGGGCTGGAAACCACCCTGCATGGGCAAATGGTTTTTGGCGGCCACGGCTACATCCGCGAGTGGGGCCAGGAACAACTGGTGCGCGATGTGCGCATCACCCAGATCTACGAAGGCACCAACGGCATCCAGTCCCTGGACCTGGTGGGACGCAAGATCGTCGGCAGCGGCGGGGCGCTTTACCGCCTGTTCGCATCTGAGATCCGCAACTTCACCGCCAGCGCCAGCGCTGACCTCGGCGAATTCACCCAGCCGTTGAACGCCGCCGTGGACACCCTCGACGAACTCACTGCATGGCTGCTGGATCGAGCCCAGGGCAACCCGAATGAAATTGGCGCCGCCTCCGTCGAGTACCTGCATGTGTTCGGCTACACCGCGTACGCCTACATGTGGGCACGCATGGCCAAGGCCGTCATGAGCGGCGATGCCGAAGACGATTTCTACATCAGCAAACTGGCCACCGCGCGTTTCTACTTCGCCCGGTTGCTGCCGCGTATCCACTCGTTGAGCGCATCGGCCAAAGCCGGCAGCGACTGCCTCTACGAGCTGCAAGCCGACCAGTTCTAAAGGACAAGGAACCTTAATCATGATGGCGACAAAAATAATTCCACCCGCCGAAGGCGCCTATGCCTATCCCTTGCTTATCAAGCAATTGCTGCTGTCCGGTGTGCGTTACGAACCGGGCCGGGAAATCGTCTACGCCGACAAACTGCGCTACAGCTACCAGACCCTCAACCAGCGCATCCGCCGCCTGGCCAATGCGCTGACTGCGGCCGGGGTCAAGGCCGGGGACACCGTGGCCTTGCTCGACTGGGACAGCCATCGCTACCTGGAATGCTTCTTCGCCGTGCCGATGATCGGCGCGGTGCTGCACACGGTGAACATTCGCCTGTCGCAGGAGCAAGTGCTGTTCACCATGAACCACGCCGAGGACGACCTGGTGCTGGTGCATGATGATTTCCTGCCGCTGGTCGAGCAGATCCAGGAGCGGCTGACCACGGTCAAAGGCTTTGTGCAGCTCACCGATGACCAGGCGTCCAGCACATCGTTGCCGGTGCAGGGCGAGTACGAGCAGATGCTGTCCCAGTGCCCTGACCAGTACGACTTTCCCGATTTCGACGAGAATTCGGTGGCGACGCTGTTCTACACCACCGGCACCACCGGCGACCCCAAGGGCGTGTATTTCACCCATCGCCAATTGGTCCTGCATACCTTGAACGCCGTGGGCACATTGGGCGTTTATCAGGGAACACCATTGCTGCGTTCCGACGACGTCTACATGCCGATCACGCCGATGTTCCACGTGCATGCCTGGGGCGTGCCCTACGTCGCTACCCTGATGGGCATCAAGCAGGTGTACCCCGGCCGCTACGAACCCAACAGCCTGGTCCGGCTGTATCAGGAGGAGAAGGTGACCTTTTCCCACTGTGTGCCGACCATCCTGCAAATGCTCCTCACGTGTGAGCAAGGCAAGTCCGCCGATTTCAATGGCTGGAAAATGCTCCTGGGCGGCAGCGCGTTCCCATTGGGCCTTGCCAGCGAAGCCAGTGCCAAGGGCATGGTGGTGCACGCCGGCTACGGCATGTCGGAAACCTGCCCGCTGCTGTGCCTGACTTACCTGCGCGATGAAGACCGCACGCTACCCCTCCAGGCCCAACTGCCGACGCGCATCAAGACCGGCACCCCGGTGCCGATGGTCGACCTGAAAATCATCGATGCCAGTGGCAATGACGTTGTGCATGACGGCGAATCCCTGGGCGAAATCGTGGTGCGCGCACCCTGGCTGACCCAAGGCTATTTGAAAGAGCCGCAAAAAGGCGCCGAGCTGTGGCAGGACGGTTGGCTGCACACCGGCGACATGGCTTCCATCGACCCGTTGGGCGGCGTGGAAATCAAGGATCGCATCAAGGATGTGATCAAGACCGGCGGCGAGTGGATCAGCTCCCTGGAGCTGGAAAGCCTGATCAGCGAACACGAGGCGGTGCTGTCGGTCGCGGTGGTGGGGATTGCCGATGAGCAATGGGGTGAACGACCCATGGCCCTGGTGGTGTGCCAGCCCGGGCAGTACCTGGACCGCAAGATCCTGGAGGTGCACCTGCAAGGGTTTGTCGAGCTCGGCCGGATCAATAAATGGGCAATCCCCAAGCAGTTCAAGTTCGTCGCCGAGATCCCCAAGACCAGCGTCGGCAAGATCAACAAGAAGCTGATTCGGGAACAGGCGCTTGCCTAAGCCGTGACGTTCAATACCTAAACATTGTAGGAGCCCGGCTTGCCGGCGAAGGGCTCGAAAGGTCTACGCACCCTTCGAGGACGCCTTCGCCGGCAAGCCGGGCTCCTACAAAGGCGCATTCGCCATACCTTTCATCGAGGTCTGGCACGCCCGATTTCAATGAAAATCCCCCCGCACGTTTTGCAAAAACCATGAGGTTGCGTACCTCATTGCGACAACTCTTATCCCTCTACGGAAATTACTTTCATCTCGTTTGAAGTTCGTGCCTCGAAATGTTCTAAGAGTTTCACAAATATTTCGACGTGACCCTCTTGAGGAGTACCGCATGTTCAAACGAGCAATACCCGCCGCCATCTTGTTGTTCAGCGGTTCGATGGGCGCACAGGCAGCAGAGCCTGGCACGCGCGGCTTTCTGGAAGACAGCAAGGCCAGCCTTTCCATGCGTACCCTGTACTTCAACAGCGACAACCGCGACGGCAGCGCCGCCCCTTCCAAAACCGAAGAGGCCGCCCAGGGTTTCGTGCTGCGTTATGAATCGGGGTTCACCCAAGGCACCCTGGGGTTCGGGCTCGATGCCCAGGCGTTGCAAGGGATAACCCTGGACAGCGGCGCCGGTCGCCACGTCGGCAGCGGCATGATTCCATCGAAGGGCGACGGTGCGGCCGATGCCTGGAGCAGCTTCGGCCCCACGGCGAAGATGCGCATCGCCAAGACCGAATTGCGTTACGGTACGTTGTTGCCGAAGCTGCCGATCCTGCTGTCCAACGATGCGCGGGTGCTGCCGCAGTCCTTCACAGGTGGCCAGGTCACGTCCAGGGACATCGATGGGCTGACCCTGACCGGTGGGGTGCTGGAGCACGCGGTCGGTCGCGCCTCGACCGATCGCACCGGCCTGTCGGTTGCCGGTGGCACCCGGGACAGCAACAAGTTCTACTTCGCCGGGGGCGACTACGTGGTGACCCAGGCGCTGAAGGCGCAGTACTACTTCGCGCAACTGGAAGATTTCTACAACCAGAACTTCATCGGCCTGACCCACAGCCTGCCCATCGACAGTGCAAGCGCCATTACCACTGACCTGCGTTATTTGCGCACCACCTCCAGCGGTGCCAACAGTTCCGCCGCAGGCAGAGCGCAAGGCTATCGCGTGTCGGGTTACACCGAGGACAACAACGGTGAAATCGACAACGACACCTGGGCCGCCATGATCACCTATACCAACGGTGGCCATGCCGTGGCGCTCGGCTACCAGCAAGTGGGCGATGGCAGCAACTTCGTCCAGCCCAACCAGGGCAGCCTGGTGGACAAAGGCGCAGGCGGCGGCAGCGTCTACCTGCCCACCGACCGCATGATCCAGAGCTTTGCCCGGGCCGGCGAGCAAACCGCTTTCGGTCAGTACACCTATGACTTCGCGCCCCTGGGAATCCCGGGCCTGAAAGCGTCAGTGGCGTATCTGAAAGGCACGGGCATCAAGGTGCAAAACGCGGCGGACCAGTCCGAGTGGGAGCGTGACATGACCCTGGACTACGTGATTCAGTCAGGTTCGCTCAGGGGGCTCGCCTTCAGCATGCGCAACGGCAAGTCGAACACTGATGCCGGGCGCAACGTTGACCAGAATCGCTTCATCATCAACTACACCCTGTCGCTGTTGTAATTGCCATTCCATCCTCACGGCGAATGAAACCTTTGTAGGAGCCCGGCTTGCCGGCGCAGGCGTCCGAGAGACCAGCGCAAAATTCCAGACCGCCTTCGCACCGACACCGACCCGCCACTCAATAAACATCCCGCAAATAACGCTTCTGCTCACTCATCTTGCGCCAGTAGTCAGCGGCGCCTTGCGGGTCCAGTCCGCCGTGGTGCTGGGCGACCTGGCGCAAGGCCTGGTCGACATCCTTGGCCATGCAGCTGGCATCGCCACAGATGTACAACCGGGCGCCGTCCTGCAGCCAGCGCCAGAGTTCGGCGCCTTGTTCGCGGATGCGGTCCTGTACGTAGATTTTCTCGGCCTGGTCGCGGGAAAAGGCCAGGCTCAGTTGTGTCAGCAGGCCATCGTGTTGCATGCCTTGCAGTTCATCGCGGTAGTAGAAGTCGCTGGCGGCGTGCTGTTCACCGAAGAACAACCAGTTCTTGCCCTGGTCGCCCCGCGCCCGGCGCTCCTGCAGGAAGGCGCGGAAGGGCGCGACCCCGGTGCCGGGGCCGATCATGATCATCGGCACATCGCCGTCGTTCGGCACGCGAAAGTGTTTTGACGGCTGGACGAAAACCGGTACCTCGGCGTCCTGCGCGCGGTCGGCGAGGAAGGTCGAGGACACGCCCTTGCGTTTGCCGTAGCGCACCGCGGCCACGGTGAGATGGACTTCCCGTGGATGTGCCTTGGCGCTCGAAGCGATTGAATACAGGCGCGGTTGCAGGCGCTTGAAGGTGCCCAGCAGTTCGCTCGCCGAGCAGTCCAGCGGATACTCCTGCAGCACGTCCGCCAGTTGCCGTCCCCACAACCAGTCTTTCATCTGGGCCTTGT
Organism: Pseudomonas sp. NPDC087336; assembly: GCF_044744285.1. Classification (NCBI taxonomy): domain Bacteria; kingdom Pseudomonadati; phylum Pseudomonadota; class Gammaproteobacteria; order Pseudomonadales; family Pseudomonadaceae; genus Pseudomonas; species Pseudomonas sp. NPDC087336. The sequence goes on from NZ_JBIUYA010000005.1 coordinate 27,451, forward strand.
GCTCATTGCCCAGCAGCTGTTTCAAGCCGGGGTTGGCGCTGCGCTCGGCGATGAAGGCCAGGGTGTCGCTGTTGGGCCGGGCGATTTCGAAGTGTTCGGTCAGTGCCTGACGCAATGACACCTCGCCGCGTTTATCGACACTCACCGGTGTCTCCCCATTCAGCCGGGTCAGGTCGAGCAGCTCGTCCACCAGTTCCGGGCAGTTGCGCGGATGGACGCCCAGCGCGTCACCCGCTTCATAGCCCAGTCCGCAATCCGCCAGGTCCAGGGAAAACATGCGGGTTTCCTTGTGCGGGCTCTGGCGGTTCAGGTGAAGATTGGCCAGCAGTCGCGAAGCATGGGGCTTGGCCTTGCCGGTCTCGGCAGCACTGTTGGTATGCGCCGGGGCGGCGACCACAGCCTCGGGCTTGAGGGTCTTCTGCAATTGCGCCAGCCAGGTATCGGCGCGCTCCTCGAATTCGGTGTCGCAATCGACCCGTTCCAGCAGGCGGGTGGCGCCCAGTTCCTGTAGGCGCTGATCGAGTTGCTTGCCATGCTGGCAGAACCGCTCGTAGGCCGGATCACCCAGGGCCAGCACGGCAAAGCGCAGCGATTCCAGGCGTGTCTGGGTGGTGCTGAGGGTGTGCCAGAAACCTTCGCCATTGTCCGGCGGATCGCCATCGCCGAAGGTGCTGCTGATCAGGGCCAGATTCTGCGTGCTGGCCAATTTGCTGGCCGGGAAGTCGGCCATCGCGCTCAGCTCCACGGCGAAGCCGCCGTCGCGCAGGCGTGCGGCCAGGCGCTCGGCCAGGGTCTCGGCATTGCCGGTTTGCGACGCCCAGAGCAAGGTCACGGCGGGGGCATCTTCTGCGGTGGCGGGCGACAGGGTTCCAGGCTGGTCAGCCATACCCGCATCGACCCGGCTGAACAAACCGCCCAGGAGTCCGTCCAGCCACAGCCGAGTCTCGGTGGCCAGGGGCGCGCTGGCCGGCAGCACCGGCACGCCAGCGGCCTGGCGACCGGCCGGGGATTGCAGGCCACTGAGAAAACCCGCGAGGTAGGTGCGTTCACTGTCGTTCAATTGCGGGGAGGGCAGGCGACGGATGCCCGCGAGATCGGCGAAGGTCTCGATGCTCGACATGGCGAGTTCCTCTGGTAAGGGGGATGAGTCGACGGTGGCAGGCGTTGGTGTTTGCAGGAACTGATGGTCGATCAGTTCGACACGTTGCAGGGCGACCGCACAGAATTTGAATTCAGGCTGCTGCGAGATCGGGTCGACGGCATCGTTGGTCACGGCATTGATCGCCAGGTTCTCGCCGAACACATCGTTCCAGTGAAAAGGCGCAAAACAGTTGCCTTGGCGCACACGGTCGCTCACCACCGCCGGCAGCACGGCCCGACCTCGCACCGAGCGTACCTCGACCGGGTCCTTGTCCTTGATGCCCAAGGCGCTGGCATCCTCGGGATGGATCTCGACGAAGGGACCCGGATTAAGCTTGTTCAGGGTCGCCACCTTGCCGGTCTTGGTCAGGGTGTGCCACTGGTGCTGCAAGCGCCCGGTGTTGAGCACGAAGGGAAAGGCTTCATCCGGCATTTCGGCGGGTGCCATGTGCGGCCGGGCGAGGAAGATGCCTTTGCCGCGCTCGGTGGCAAAGACGATCGCCGGCTGGCTGCCATCGGCATCGATCCTGAGCGTCTGGCTTACGCCATCGTTGAGGTAGCGAATCGGGTTGCGATCCGCCGCGGTTTCGCTGGCGCACGGCCATTGCATGGGTTTATCACGCAAGCGCGGGTAACTGGCACCGCGAATGTCATAACCGGTCTTGGGGTTCCAGGCCCGCTTGATCTCTTCGAATACCTCGTCGGCAGCGCTGTAGGTGAACGCCGCGGCGAAGCCCATCTCGCAGGCCACCCGGGCGATGATCTGCCAGTCGGGCAGCGTTTCGCCCGGGGGCTCCACGGCTTTTTGCATCAGCGTCAGGTTGCGCTCGGAGTTGATCATCACGCCCTCGGCCTCGGCCCAGAGCGCGCCGGGCAGCAGGATGTCGGCGTAACGGTTGGTCTCGGTGTCGAGGTAGGCGTCCTGGGTGATGACCAGTTCGGCCGCCTGCAGGCCGTCGATCACTTTCTGGCGGTTGGGGCCCGACGCCACCGGGTTGGTGCAGATGATCCAGCAGGCCTTGATCCGTCCGGCGCTCATGTCTTCGAACATCGCCACGGTGCCGCTACCGGCGGTGCGCGGCAGGCGGTCGCGCGGGATGCGCCACAAGTCCTCGATGAACGCGCGGTCCGCCTCCACCAGCATTGAACGCTGGCCGGGCAGGCCTGGCCCCATGTAGCCCATCTCGCGACCGCCCATGGCGTTCGGTTGCCCGGTCAGGGAAAACGGCCCGCTGCCCGGTCGGCAGATCGCCCCGGTGGCCAGGTGCAGGTTGCACAGGGCGTTGGTGTTCCAGGTGCCGTGGGTGCTCTGGTTCAACCCCATGGTCCAGCAACTCATCCACTGCGCGGCTTCGCCGATCCATCGCGCGGCCTGGCGAATGTCCGCCTCGGGCAGGCCGGTGAGGTGCGCGACCCTGGCCGGCGGATAGTCCTCGAGAAATTCCGGCATGGCCTCCCAGCCTTCGGTGAACGCCGCGATGAACGCCGGGTCGGTGTGACCGTTCTTCACCAGCAGATGCAGCAAGCCATTGAGCAATGCCAGGTCGGTGCCCGGCTTGATCGGCAGGAACAGGTCGGCTTTGTCCGCGGTGGCGCTGCGCCGTGGGTCGACCACGATCAGCTTCGCCCCGGCCTTGACCCGGTCCATCATGCGCAGGAACAAAATCGGGTGACAGTCGGCCATGTTGGCGCCGATGACGAAAAACAGGTCCGCATGATCGAAGTCCTGATACGAACCCGGCGGTCCGTCAGAACCGAGGGAGAGCTTGTAGCCGCTGCCGGCGCTGGCCATGCACAGGCGGGAGTTGGACTCGATGTTATGGGTACCGACAAAACCCTTGGCCAGCTTGTTGATCAGGTATTGGGCTTCCAGCGACATTTGCCCGGACACGTAGAACGACAATGCATCGGGGCCGTGGCGATCGAGGGTGTCGCGCAGCCGGCTCGCCGTCTCGCTGATGGCCTTGTCCATGGCGATGCGCACCGGATCGCGGCGGCGTTCGTGGCGCAGGTAGGCATGCTCCATCCGGCCCGACTCCGCGATGGCCTGGCCGCAGGTCGTGCCTTTGGTGCAGAGCCTGCCGGCGTTGGTCGGGTGGGCCTTGTCGCCGCTGACCTTGACGACCCGGTTGTTTTCGACCTGCATGACGATGCCGCAGCCCACACCACAATAGGGACATACACTGCGTACGGTTTTGCTTGCCATCCTCGCCCCTCGAATCTCTTGCCGGCCGTTGCCGATGCCGGAAACAAAAAAGGCGCCATGCAGCCCACCGTCAGAAAAAACGGGGGGACACACGGCGCCTTTGTCGTATGCATGCAATCAGCGTTGACTGCAGGGTTGTGGTGTTACTAGCAAGTCACGCGCCAGAAATGGCCTTGAGGTCGTGATCGTTGTTAATGGGCAGGCGGGCGGGGCTGCGAGGGCACGGCTTTGCCGGGTGAAAACCGCGGTCTTGTGGCGCTGCGGTGAGGGGAACGCCGGAGGGAAATCGTCGACCGACGGTTCAAGTGAAAGGTGCCTGCACTTTTATAAAGCGCCAGGTGCACCCGGGTGCACCAGTCGGTGGCGGTGGCGGGACTGGTGCCTGAAACGCTCCAGTCCCGCCCGCACTATCACTTGCCCAGCGGTGGGGTGCGCGGCGGGATCAAGCGCTTGGAACCGGTGGCCTCGAACGCCGACGCTAAACGCAACAGGCTCGAGTCGTCATAGGCGCGACCGGCAAAGGTCAGCCCCACGGGCATGCCGATGTCCGGCATGACGCCCATCGGCACGGTGACCGTCGGCACACCCAGGTGGCGAATCGCAAGGTTGCCGTTGGCCACCCAGACACCGTTGCTCCAGGCGATGTCCGCCGCTGCCGGATCGACGTCGGCATTGGCCGGGCCGACGTCGGCGACCGTCGGGAATATCACCGCATCGAGCCCCAGCCGATCCATCCACTGCTCAAGATCGATCTTGCGGGTCTGTTCAAGGCCGCGCAGGCCGTCCGGCACCGTCGGGATCTGGTCCCACGGGGTAATGCCGCGCTCGGCCATGCGCACGTACTCGTCCATGCCGGCGGCAAGGTCGCCCTCGCGGTTGGGCAGGGTGCCAGGGTCGTGGGGGAAAATCAGCGGCCCGTCGACATCGACCAGGCGGTTCAATTTCGGATCGCCATTGGCCTGCAGGAAATCGTCGAACGCCCAGGCCGTCAGGTCCCACAACTCGTGATGCAGGAACTCCTTGGACACGATCCCGCGATTGAACACGGTCGGCGCACCGGGACGATCGCCCTCGCAGTTGGAGACGAGGGGGAAATCGACCTCGATGACCTCGGCGCCAGCGGCTTGCAAGGCCTGGCGTGCCTGTTCCCAGAGCCCGATCACCGACGGCCGGGTGTGGATGCGCTGCCCGGTCGGGCCGCCGATGCCAGGGGTTTCGCTGGTGCCAGCTTCGGGGTCGGCGTTGATGTACATGCGCGGAACGCCCAGGCGCTTGCCGGCCAGTGCAGCGGCGTCGACCGCCAGGTCCTGGTAAGAATCAGGGCGCACCGAAGCGACAGCCGGAATCGGCACCCAGGGTTGCAGGCGCCACAGGTCGCCGCGGGTGTCGGCGTCCTCGGCCACCACCACGTCGAGCACCTCGAGCAGGTCGGCCATGGTTCTGGCAAACGGCACGACCACGTCCATGGTCGGCGTCAACGGCCAGTTGCCGCGCACCGAGATCACGCCGCGTGACGGCGTGTAGGCACACAAGCCATTGTTGGACGCAGGGCCGCGACCGCTCGACCAGGTTTCTTCTGCCAGGCCGAAGGCGGCAAAACTGGCGGCCGTAGCCGTCCCTGCACCGTTCGAAGAGCCCGAGGCGAAGGGGGCGGTGAGGTAGTCGGCGTTGTACGGGCTTTCTGCGCGACCGTAGACGCCACGCTGCATTCCGCCGTTGGCCATCGGCGGCATATTGGTCTTGCCCAGGCAGATGGCACCGCCGGCGCGCAAGCGTTCGATGGTGAAGGCATCGCGATAGGCAACCAGATCCTTGAAGGCCGGACTGCCGGAGGCGGCGGTGAGGCCCTTGACCAGGTAACTGTCCTTGGCCGTGTAAGGGATGCCATCAAGCGGGCCCAATGTCTGGCCCTTGGCTCGGCGGGCATCGCTGGCCTGCGCCTCTTGCAATGCATCGGGGTTGCGCACCACCACGGCGTTGAGTGCAGTGGGTGTCTGGGGCGTGTCGTAGGCATCGATCCTGGCCAGGTAGGCCTGGACCAGCGCAACGGCGGTGGTCTGGCCGGATTCGAGCGCAGCGCGCAGTTGGGCAATGGAAACTTCGGTGACTTCGATCATGCGGTGACTGCCGGCAGTGGATGGGGGATGCGCTGGGTGATGTATCCGGGTACGCCCGTCATGTTAGCACCGCGATCGCCGAAGTCAGCTGTCGACTTGAACAAGCAGGCGCTGGCTCACCGGACTGAAGGCTGTGCGCAAACGGTCGATGATTTGCTCGATCGAAGGTCCTTGAATGGCCGGTGGTTGCGCGCTCTCGCCAAATTCACGCCAGATGAACAGGGTCAGTTCCGCGCCGTCGGTCAGGGTGTGTGCGGTGGCGCTGGCGCCGAAGTTTTCCAGCAGCCTGTAGCGCTCATCCTGCCAGAACAGGTCTTCGACCCACTGATACACCGGTATGTAATGGAAATGGATGGGGAAGCGCGGATCATGGCCGAATCGGCTGATGTAAAGCCACTTGGGCTTCAACTCCACTTGCAGGGTTTTCTGGACTCTGGCGAGCAGCACGCCCATCTCGGCCAGGGCCTGCTCGGGAAGGTCAGACAACGAATTGGCGTTGTGCCGGGTTCCCAGGACAAGGTAGCCGGGGAGCGCCGAGGACATATGGTGGTTGAGGATCCAGTGGGCGGTTTCATGAATGATGAAACGGGGTGCGATGTCCATGGGTCAATGTCCGTTGGCGAAGCAGCCGAAAGGGGCGGGTGGGGTTGGCCACGATCGATTCTAAATCCAGCATTATCCAGTGCGAAACGCTTTTTGCGCTGAGGCCATGAGCGAGGCCCAAAAGGCTGTTCCCTTTGGGTGCGGGCAATGTAGGGGCAAACACTGCCGCCGGCCACTGGACAAGGGTGTGGCCGGTTAACGCTTTGGTATGAGGCCAGGGGATCATGGATTCAGGTCAATCACCTGGGCGACGTTGAATTGAGCGTTTTCATTGACACCCCCCTTGGCATAGCCCCGGGCGTTGCACATGACCCGTGTCTTGCCGATCCGGTAATCGAAGCTGCCATGGGTGTGCCCGTGCAGCCAAAGTGCGGGCTGCCACGTCTCGATCCGTTCCCGGAGGTCTGAAACGAAACTCGCGTTGATCGGCGAGTCGGCGAAAGCCGGGCTGATGCTCAACCGTGTCGGCGCGAAATGCGAGATCACCACCGTGGGGATGTCGGGGTCGGTGGCAAAGCAGTCTTGCAGCCAGGCGACCGTCTGCAAGAAAAGCATCTGGGAAATGGCCGGCGTGAACAGGTCTGGAAAATCCGGCGAAACCTTGATGCGGCTGAAGTCGCGGATGAGCCGGGTGGCCATGTCGATCCCCTGCGCCCGCGCTTGTGCCTGATCAAAGAGGCGATAATCGGACCACAGGGTACAACCCAGGAACCGTACGCCGTCGTGAATGTGCGCCGTGCGTTCCAGCACGCGGATCGGTGTGCCTTGCGACAACCTGTGCAACTGCTCGTAGGTAGAGATCAGGTCACTGCCATAGAACTCGTGATTGCCGGCCACGTACAGTACCGGTACCGGGCATGCCCTGGCCCACTCGATGGCCGCGGCCGGTCGGGATATGTCGCCGGCCAGGATCAGGATATCGGCATCCACAGCCGGGAAAGGCAGGGCATCCACGGACAAGTGGACATCGGACAGCAAGGCAATGCGCATGGAACGGTTCCTGGCAGTGTTGACAGTGGATGCGTACGCGCCGGCTCTTTACTTGAGGGGATGACGCACCAGAATCGATTCGTTGATCTGATCAATAGAGGTGACCCCCGTCAAGGTCATGGCCACGCGCATTTCCTTGGCGAAAATATCCAGCATGTTTTCCACCCCGCGTTGACCATCGGCCGCCAGTGCATAAGCCATGGAGCGTCCCAGGAGTACGCCTTTTGCTCCCAGGGCCAACATGCGCACCACATCCAGCCCCGAGCGGATCCCCGAATCGACCAGCACTTTTAGGTCATTGCCGACCGCTTGCATGATCGGCGGCAAGGCTTGGGCCGTGGAGAGCACGCCGTCCAGCTGGCGGCCGCCGTGGTTGGAGACAACAATGCCGTCGGCGCCAAAACTGACCGCATCCCTGGCGTCCTCGGGGTCGAGAATGCCCTTGATGATCATCGGGCCCTTCCAGAAATCGCGAATCCACTCCAGGTCGCTCCAGCTGATCGAGGGGTCGAAGTTGTTGGCCAGCCAGCCGATGTAGTCTTCGAGGGTAACCGCCTTGCCGAGATACTTCGAGACATTGCCCAGGTCATGGGGACGGCCCAGCAGGCCGACGTTGAAGGCCCAGTCAGGTCTAGTGATGGCCTGCAGCATCCGCCGCGACGAAGCATAGGGACCGGACATGCCCGAATGGGCATCGCGATAGCGGGCGCCGGGCGTGGGCATGTCCACTGTGAACACCAGGTTCTGTACGCCGGCGGCCTTGGCGCGTTCCAGGGCGTTTCTCATGAAGCCCCGGTCCTTGAGCACATACAGCTGAAACCAGATGGGTTGTTGAGTGTTGGCGCGGACTTCTTCGATCGAGCACACCGACACGGTGGACAGGCACAGCGCGATGCCCTTGTTTTCGGCGGCCTTGACGGCCTGCACCTCACCGCGGCGGGCGAACATGCCCGTCAAGCCTACCGGTGCCAGCACGATGGGCATCGACAGTCGTTGATCGAACAGGGTGGTTTGCAGGCTTAATGTTTCGACGTTCTTGAGGATGCGCTGGCGCAGGCTGACGTCCGCCAGATCGGCGCTGTTGGCCCTCAGCGTATGCTCGGCATAGGCTCCGCCATCGATGTAGTCGAACAAAAAACGCGGGAGCTTGCGACGCGCTGCCTCGCGATAGTCGGATGCGGACGAAATGATCATATTGCCGATGCCTTGAGCTGATGAGGGACGGTGACGTCTGTCGAGCGTGAAGGCAGATTAGCCCATGCCATCGCAACCCTGTTGAAAAGCCGTTCAAACCTTTTGTGGCTGCAACATGGACGCAACATAACGCGCCTATGATCCGCCTCAACCAAAACTCAGGGAACGACCCATGAATCGGCCATCAAGAAGCCTGCGCAAACTGCTCGACTCCGTCGCCGCCAACAACGAGGGCGCGGCGCTGGATGTGATGCGTGCAGCTGAACAGCTCAAGGACGAAGTGTTGCGCCAACGCTTGCTCAACCTGATTCATCGGCTCAACCAGGACGCCATCGATTTGCGGATTGCGCGCGATGAGATTCAGGGCGGTGGGATCAAGTTGGCGTGAGGGGCGCCCTTCAACCTGCTGAAAGGGCGCCAGGGGGCGGCCGATCCAGGTCGCCCTGAGAGCACTCGCTTTCAAGTGGATCAGCAGCGCAGTATTCAAGACCGCCTTCGCCGGCAAGCCTGGCTCCTACAAATACGTGTCAAAGGCCGTATGATGTTGGCTTCATTGTCGATAAGGACGTCGTCATGTCACCGAACAAGGCTTGCCCCGTCATCCTCTCCAGTACTGATCGGCCACGAATCCTTCTGTTCCGCCATCCCCAGGCAGGCGTGCAACTGGTCAAAGGCACCATCGAATCAGGTGAAACACCCGCCGAGGCCGCTCTTCGGGAATTGAGCGAGGAGTCCGGCATTGACGACGCCTTGGTGGTCAGTGATCTGGGTTGCTGGAACGCCGAACATCTCGAGCAGGTATGGTCATTTCAACTGTGTCAGGCACAGGCGCCGCTGCCGGAGCAATGGACCCATCAGACGCGCGATGACCACGGCCACGCCTTCAGCTTTTTCTGGGCGCCGTTTGATGAGTTGCCGGTTGCCGATTGTCATCCGGTCTTCCGCCGGGCATTACGGTATCTGACGGTCACACTTGGGCCTCATGCACTGGAGACTCGATGAATGAAGGCATTCAGAATTCGCGAGCTGAAAAGTTCGGATGCTCAAGCCTTGCTGGCATTTGAAATCCGCAACCGTGAATGGTTCGAATCCCATATCGATGCGCGCGATCCCTCTTTTTACTCAATGCAGGGTGTCGCCGAACATATTGAAGGCTACTTATCCGATTTTGCCATCGGCGCCTGGCATCCGATTGTTATTGAAGACGGCAGCGGAACAATTGTGGGTCGAGCAAACTTGAAAGGCATCAACCAATCGACGGGTTCCGCGGAAGTTGGCTATCGAATGGGTCGCGACACTTGCGGCCAAGGCCTGGCGACACAGGCGCTCAGACATCTGATCGAGCAGGCACAGAGTCGTTGGCAACTGACGCAACTGGTGGCTTATGTGTTCAAGGAAAATGCAGGTTCGAGAAAAGTACTGGCCCGGTGCGGATTCGTGCTGGAACAACCCTCCAGCAATGAAGCGTCGGAAGCCGAATGCCGATTCGTCCGTGCGCTCAATCCAGACCTTAATGCACGGTGATCGCCCAGGTGATAAACCCTGCAATGGCCGTTGTACAGGTCAAGGCGACCAGGAAAAGCACGTCGACCAGTTTTTCCAGAAAATGATTACGGTTCACGTTGCTGGTGCGCAGCGCCCAGTAGGATAGAAGTGTCGTAATCAAATACAGGATGGCGTTCATCGCAAGAAAGTCGTCACCCAGGGAATCTTCACTTCTCAGCGTGGTGACCACCTGGAAAATACCAATGACCGTAATGCACACGCCCACCATGGCCGCTGAAGCGGTAAAGACATGCACGCAGATATCTTCATTCAAGCTGATCGGCGACTTTTTTTCGTTCATGTCATGTTCCGTCAGCCAGCGCGGTGACCACCTGTTGCTCTATGTCCTTTTCATCCATCGCTCTCCCGAAATGCTTGAGGTAGCGGCCCTGACGGTCGAGTAAAAACAGGATGGTCGAGTGGTCCATCATGTACTGGTCCGGTTTATCGCCCGATGGCACTTTCTTGTAGTACACGTGGTAGGCATCGGTGATCTGGGCGATCTCTTGCGCCGAGCCGGTCAGGCCGACGAAATCGCTCGCGAAGTATTTCACGTAGGCCTTGAGTTTGCCGGGGGTGTCACGTTCCGGGTCGATGGTGACGAAGACCGGCCGCACCTTGATGCCTTGCCGCTGTTGCAATTGCCGGCTGATGCGGGCCATTTTCGCAAGGTCAGTGGGGCAGATGGCCGGGCAGGTCATGAAGCCGAAGTAGAGCAGCACCGGCTCGCCAAAGCTGCGCTCGTTGACCCGCTGGCCATTCTGATTGGTCAGCTGGAACGGCCCGCCGATGTCGCTGCGGGTTGCGGCGCCGGTACTGGTCACCAGCCCCATCAACAGCAGGATCGCTGCCACGCATAGCACTCTCATCGATCAATATCCTCCGGAATAAGTCAGCGCCAGGCCGACGAGCTCGGACATCTGGCCATCCTCTTTCTGGGTGCCGGCTGACAGCCCGAGCTTGATCTGCCCGGTGATGTTGTAGGTCAGGCTCAGCTCGTTCAGGTAATCCTGCCGATCGGCGCCCCCCGTTGATTGGCGATGCTTGTCGGTGCGGGTCGCGCCGAAGGACCAGTTACCGAAATCGAACGTCAGCGATGTGGTGAGGTAGCGGGTGTCGTTGCCCTTGATGCCATCTTCATTGTCGACATCGGCAAATTCGATGAAGGGCACGATATCGAAGTAACGCCCCTCCAGCGTCGGCTCAAGATCCGTGCTCGGTTCATAGGCCCAGATGTAGCGGGCGGACGCGATCTTGATGGTTTCGTCGTCTTCCCCAGGCGGATCGGGTTGCGTCTGGTCCTCGGCCTTTTTGTTGAACATATAGCCGGCCTGCATTTCCAGATAAGGCACCGCCGGGATCGCAATCCAGTTCACCATCAGCGCCCAGGAGTCGAGCTTGCCGGTATTGGAGGGACCGCCGTCGCTGCGTTGCAGTTTCTCGCCGTGGCGCAGATAGGGGCGACCGAGAAACGAATTGTCCGCGGTGTACAGGCTCAGGTTGGGCTCGATCATGCCCAGCTTCTGGTCGAAAAACCGGTACGCCACGGTGCCACCGAGCATGCCGTCGAGGTCATAGGTGCTGACGTAATCACTGGTGTAGAGGCCCGGCGCCTGATCCTGCGCACGTCCGAACGGCACGTGGAACTTGCCGACCGAGAACGCCGAGTTGGCGTTGTTCTGGTAGTAGTTGAGGTCGTTGATCACCAGTCCCACGTCTTCGAAATAGCGCTTTTGCCCGGGCTCGGGCCCGGCGATGGGATTGATCTCGGTGGACAGCTGGATCTGCTGGTCATGGGTGAAGCGAAAGTAGAACGTGGTGTTGATGTCCGGGTAGGCGTCCGTGCTGTTGCGATTGCCGCCCTGGGGCGAATCGGCATGCACGTGGTCATATTGAAAGGTCGCGTCGTAATCCATGCCGACGTTGGGGTATTGCCCGTCATCGGCCAGGCTTGCCTCGACGCCGCACACCGATCCCAGCAACAACACAGCCAAGCGATAGTTGCTCATGGCGCCCCCCCTTTATTTGATGAGCGGGCTGGACGCTTTCGGGTCCTGTCCGGTATTGCGCAGGTAGGAGCACAACTGGTTGTTTTCACCGTACAGGCCGCCCAGGGGTTCGAGCTTGACCGCCTGCTCGTAGTCCTCGGGCTTGACCACCTGGATCGCCTGCATCATGCCGCCGTCCTCATGTTCGAGGATGTGGCAGTGATAGACGAACTTGCCGAGGATCACCGGATCGCGGAAAGGGATACGCACAGTAATCGAACCCGTGGCGGGGATGAACACGTTGTCCCGATAGCCACTGAACTGCACCGCCTTGCCATTGATTTCGGTGACCTGGAAGTCCACCTGGTGGATATGGAACTGGTGCAATTCCTGGGACGGATTGAACAGTCGCCACTCTTCCACATCGCCGAGTTTCACCGTGGTATTGACCCGGTCCAGCTCGAAGCGGGTGCCGTTGATCAGGAACGCATTGGGGTCGGTGTCCGAGTCCTGGAAGGCGAACTGGCGCGTCTTGTTCACCGCGATCTTGCTGAAGTCCTCGGCGGGCGGGTAGGGGCTGGTGATCTGCTTCGTCGCCACCTGTTCACCGCTGGAGCGCAGGACCGCCAGTTTGGCCGAAGGGTAATCATCGCCTGCCGGCCCGGTATTGCCCGAGCCCGCTGCAACTTCATAGGTGCCCGCCGGCGGCCCGACAACCAGCACGCTGAAGCGCGCCGATGGCCCGATCAGCACCTGTTTGGTGTCGACCCGGCGGGTCACGGTATTGCCGTCGCGCGATAGCACCTGCATCGACTGGCCGTCGATGCGGATGCGGAAATACTGGTTGGCGGCGATGTTGATGAAATGCCAGAGCTGGGTTTCGCCCGGCTTGATGTCGATGGTGGGCACTTCCTGGCCGTTGATCGTGCGGATCGACGGGGCGCTGGTGATGATATCGCTGGCGACTTTGCCAGTCAGGGTTTTCTGAAAATTACGCAGGACCAGCACCTGTTCCTTGATGCCCTTGAGTTCGGGAAACGGGTCGAGCATGCCATCGACCAGGATCGGCCCGGCAATGCCCGCCGACACCTGGCGCTGGGAACCGCCATGGAAATGACTGTGGTACCAATAGGCGCCGGGGCTGTGAGCGAGTGGCAGTTTGACGTTGTACTCACCGACTTGATGCGGGCGGGTCACGCGGAAAATATTGTCGCCCTGGTCCAGGGGCGAGACCTGCATGCCGTGGAAATGCAGGTTGGTGATCTCGTCCATGCGGTTATCCAGGCGAATCGCCATGGTACCGCCGGGTCGTGTGCGAATCAGTGGCGAATCGTAGTCGCCGTTGAACACCAGGGACACGTAACGCTCGTTGCCTACATTGACCGGCTGCTCGGCCGCCGTCAGCGTGGCGTGGGTCACGCCGTTGGCATCGTAGGTGAATTCGGGGTTCTGCCGCAGGGGGGGGGACGCAGGTTCGGCGGAGCGCTGGGTCGCACAACCGCTCAATGCCAGAGCGAATACGCTCGCGCAGAGTGCAAAGGAACGGACGCTGAGAGTTCTGGGCATGATCGCGACCTTCGTTGGCTTGGCGAGGAACGACCTGTGTGGTCCGCCCGTGCGTTGCCGAAGGTGATCAGGAGACACACCGGGCAATGCGCAAGGCCACGTCCGGTGTGGCGAACAGTGTAATTGCGAACTTTTCGCAGTGTAGAACAGGGCGGGTGGCTCGCAAGTATTTTGGATCCAGCGTTGCGCCGAAACGATGAAAGGCGATTTTTTACCCAGCAATTACCGTCATTCGGCGATTTTCGACCGTTGTAGATAACGCGATTAGCCTGGCATCCCGTGGCGTGCTAAGGCTTTTCGCGAGCAGGCTAATCGTGGCAAACCCATTCATCGCGATTAGCTCAGAACCTCGTAGGAGCGAAGCTTGCTCCGGGTGGCGTTCCGACGATGGTCGTCAACGATGACGCGGGAAACCGGATGCCCCGCATTGCCTGCCTCAATGGCTGGCAAAGGTCTGATCGACCAGGCGAATGCTGTCGCGTCCACCACGCTTGGATTGGTAGAGAGCCGCATCGCCTTGCTCGATCAACGCCGCCAGGCTCGCTGGCGGATGGTCGAACAGGTTGGCGCCGATGCTCAGGGTCACGGCTACCGGTGTGGCGAACGACTGTGCGGCAGCGTGGTGAAACTGCTCACGCAGGGCGCTGCCCAGCCCGACGATTTGCTCATTCGATGCGTTGCGCAGCAGAACTACGAATTCATCACCGCCCAGTCGCGCCGCCAGTGCGCCTTCAGGCAGGACCGAACGGATCATCTCGCTCAACGTGACGAGCAGGCGGTCGCCAGCAGTGTGGCCGTACAGGTCGTTGACCTGTTTAAAGTTGTCGATATCGATCAGCAGCAAGGCGCCCGGTCGCGCCGTCGATACGTCATCGAGCAGACGCGGCGCTCGCACTTCGAAGGCACGGCGGTTGTACAGGGCGGTCAACGGATCGCGGGCGGCCAGCCGGGCGATGCGTTTCTCGCGCCTGTAGCGTTCGGTACCGGTCATGGACAAGGCGATGAGCATGATCGCCATCGCGCCCTCGACCAGGGAAATCTGAATGATCTCGCCACGAAACGCGGCAAGGTCGATCAGCGTGCCGGGAACGATGGCGGTGATCGACTTGGCCAGATAGAACAGCCCATGGACCAGCAGCACATAGCGCAATTGCACCGCTCCCACGCTCAACGACTTGCCATGGGGGCGCAGGAGGAAGCTGGCCCTGAGCGTCACCAGGGCGACCAGCAGCGAATTGGCCAGCAGCATGACCTTCGACCACGACGACTCGTCCGGCAACAACAGCAAGGCCACCCAGGCGACGAAGATCAGGTACCAGGCACGCGATAGCCGCGTCTGCGTGAAGCGCGCGACACCCAGCAGGAAACACCAGTGGGCCACCACCAGCAGGCCATTGGCGAACCAGATGCCGACCAGCAAAAGGCCGGCGCTGCGCAGCAAGGCGAGTGTCGACCCCAGGGTGATGGTTGCGAAACCCGCGCTCCAGAACAGCAGCGAAGGCTCGCGAATGCTCCGCCATTCGATCGCCAGGTACAGCGCGGCAGCCGCTGCGAGGGCGATCGAAATTGTCAACATCGTGGGTGGATCGAGCGCCATGACCGGTAGAACCTTTCTGATCTGCGATGAAAGGCGTGATTGTAAATGCTGGGCCGGTTTTTCGCAGATTTCAGCGCATTGAAAGGTGATGCCAGATCAGCGGGCCTGCCAATCGCGCAACCATTGCAAACCGTCACTGGTGTTGCCGCGTGGCCGGTACTCGCAACCCACCCAGCCGCTGTAGCCCAGTTGATCGATCAGCTCGAACAGGTAGGGGTAGTTCAACTCGTTGTGCAGGTCCGGTTCGTGGCGATCCGGCACGCCCGCGATCTGGATATGCCCGATGCCGACGAAATCCCGGCGCAGCTTCGTCGCCACGTCACCCTCGACGATCTGGCAATGGTAGATGTCGAACTGCACCTTGAGATTGTCGTTGCCGACGGCTTTGCAGATGGCCTGGGCCTGATCCTGGTAGTTGAGGAAAAACCCTGGAATGTCACGGGTGTTGATCGGCTCCAGCAACACGGTAATCCCGACCTTGGCCGCTTGCGTCGCCGCGTGGCTCAGGTTTTCCAGGTAGGTCTCTTGGTGTCGGGCACGGTCTGCTTCGCTCGCCAGCAGCCCGGCCATGACGTGGATGCGGTCATTGCCCAGGATCGCGGCGTATTCCAGGGCCTGGTCGAAACCTGCGCGAAACTCCGCCTCGCGCCCAGGCAAGGATACGATGCCTCTTTCACCTGCCGCCCAATTGCCGGGCGGTGCGTTGAACAGGGCCTGGACCAGGCCGTTGTCGTCCAGCCGCTGTTTAAGTTGTTGCGCGCTGTAGTCGTAGGGAAACAGGTATTCCACCGCCTGGAAACCATCGGCGGCGGCCGCGGCGAAGCGGTCGAGAAAATCGTGTTCCGGGTAGAGCATGCTGAGGTTGGCAGCGAAACGAGGCATGGTGACTCCTGAAATCAAAAAACACTGTAGGAGCGAGCCGGCTCCTACAATTGAACAGCATTAAGCGCAAGGCCCGGGGGTTACCATTGCACGCCAAAAACTTCGCGCAGTTCATCCAGTGCAGCCTGGTCGAGCGGGGCCGGCTTGGGGTTGCTCATCAGCCAGAGGCGCGCCGTTTCTTCCAGCTCCTCCAGGGCATAGCTCGCCTTTGACACCGAGCTTTCCCACAGCACCGGGCCCAGGCGCTCGAGCATGACCCCGCGCACGCTGTTGGCCAGTTGCGCCACCCGCTCGGCCACTTTCGGCGAGCCGGGACGCTCATAGGCGATCAGCGGGATGTGCCCGACCTTCATCACCTGATAGGGCGTCAGCGGCGGCAGGATGTCATCCTGCTGCCAGACCCCGGCCAGCGTCAACGCCACCAGGTGCGTGGAGTGGGTGTGGACCACGCCGCCGACACCCGGGTTGCGATCATAGACCTCCCGGTGCAAGGCCAGGGTCTTCGACGGTTTGTCGCCGCTGACCCATTCCCCGGCCAGGTTGACCTTGGAGAGGGCGGCCGGGTCCAGGCGGCCCAGGCACGCGTCCGTGGGCGTGATCAGCCAGCCATCGTCGAGCCGGGCGCTGATGTTGCCGGCACTGCCTACCGTGTAGCCACGGTTGTACAACTGCCTGCCGACGTCACAGATTTCTTCGCGCAGGGCGTTTTCGTTGCTCATGCTTGAACTCCCGCCAGGTGTTTCAAAGCTTTGGCGAAAAAGTCAGGGCCACCGAAGTTGCCGGACTTGAGCGCCAGGGCCAGTGGTTCCCCAGGTGTGCTGACACAAGCGGGCACGCCCGGGTCAATTTGCGCACCGATCTGCAATAGCTGGATACCCAGGGCTTGCACCACGGCCCCGGAGGTTTCCCCGCCGGCGACCACAAAGCGCCGCACACCGGCCTGGCGCAGCCCGCTGGCTATCCGGCCCATGGCCTGTTCGACCATGTTCCCCGCACGCTCGGTGCCCAGTTCACGTTGTACGGTCTTGACCTCATCCGGGGAGCTGGTGGCGTAGATCAGCACCGTTTGCGCCGAGTCAGCGGCGAAGGCCAGTGCCTGTTCGATCACCGGCGCTCCCGCAGCCAAGGCCAACGGGTCGATCCGAAAGGCCGGACGACCTGCCTGCAGCCAGCTCGCCACTTGCCCGTTGGTGGCTTGCGAAGCGCTGCCCGCGAGCACCACTTCGCCGCCGTCGACTGCGGGTACCTCGGCTGCATTCAGCTCGCGCAGTTTACCGGCCCGACGGAAGTTCTCCGGCAAGCCCAGCGCCAGCCCCGAACCCCCTGTCAGCAGGGCAAGACCGGCGCAAGCTTCGCCCAACAGATGCAGATCTGCATCGGACACGGCATCGGCGATCGCCAGGCGCACACCCTCGGCGCGAAGCTGCGTCATGCGGGCGCGAATGCTCTCCACGCCCCTGGACACCGTGTCATGGCGCAGCAGGCCGACTTTGCCCTGGCTCTGCGCTTGCAGCACCCGAACCAGGTTGGCGTCGGTCATCGGCGTCAGCGGGTGATGCTGCATGCCCGACTCGCTGAGCAACTGGTCCTGGACGAACAAATGCCCGCGAAACACCGTGCGCCCGTTTTCCGGGAAGGCGGGGCACGCCAGGGTGAAATCACTGTCCAGCGCGTCCAGCAGCGCTTCGCTGACCGGGCCGATGTTGCCGGCGGCGGTAGAGTCGAACGTCGAGCAGTATTTGAAGAAAATCTGTTCGCAGCCACGCTCACGCAGCCAGCGCAGCGCTTCGAGCGAGGCCTGCACGGCGTCGGCGGCCGGCACGGTCCGGGTCTTCAGGGCGATGACGATCGCGTCGGCATCGAGTCGTTCAGCAACCTCGGCACCGGGTATGCCGATGCTTTGCACGGTGCGCATACCGCCGCGCACCAGCATGTTGGCAAGGTCGGTGGCACCGGTGAAATCGTCAGCGATGCAGCCCAGCAGAGGGCGGGCAGGGGCATTCAACATGTCGGGCTCCTCATCCGGGCAGATATTCAGTCATGTACTGCTTGATCACGGCGCGGAAATCCTCATCCGCGGTGAAACCCAGGTCCCGGGAATAGGTGGCGCAAAAGGACCCTGGCCACGAACCGACGATGCGCTCGATCGCCGGATTGCGCTCCAGGCTGATCCGTTCGGCCACTTGCGCGCCCGCGACCTGACGCAAGGCATCGATCATCTGTGCGACGGTAATCGACAGGCCCGGCATGTTGATCACCCGACCCTCGGTCATCTGCTCGCCGGCCAGCTCATGACCCTGGATCAGGTTGGCGATCGCCTGCGCTGGCGACATCAGCCAGAGCCGTGTATCGAGTGGCACTGGACACACGCTGGATTGGCCATTGAGCGGTTCGCGGATGATACCGCTGGCAAAGCTGGAAGCGGCCAGGTTGGGTTTGCCCGGGCGCACCACGATGGTCGGCATGCGCAGGCTGCGACCATCGACAAAACCGCGCCGGCTATAGTCGGCGAGCAGCAGGTCGCTCATGGCTTTTTGCGTGCCATAGGAACTCTGCGGCGCCCACACCTGGTCATCGCGCACGCGTTCCGGCAGTTGCCCGCCGAATACCGCGACGGAGCTGGTCATCACCCATTTCGGGCAGGTGCCGAGCAGGCGAATGCGTTCGAGCATGTTCTGGGTCGCGGTGAAGTTGATGCGCATGCCCAGCTCGAAATCGCTTTCCGCCTGGCTGGAAACCACCGCGGCCAAATGGAAGATGCTGTCGGTGCTGGCGTCGATCAGGCTGTCGAGCACTTCAGGGTTGGCGATATCGCCACACACCACCGTTACCCGCGGATCATCGATGCCCTCGAGCGCGACCCTGTCGAAGGCGACGATTTGCCCGATGGGCTGGGACTGGCCTGCACGGTCGGTGAGCGAGCCGCGCAGCAGCAGGGCTTCGATCAGACGGCGGCCAAGGAAGCCGGCTGCACCGGTCACGAGAATTTTCATGAGTTGCTCCAAACGTCAACGGTTGACGAGTTTTCCGGGAATTCTGAAGACCAGCAGGGCGCCGAGGAACAGTGCGCTTGCCATCACATACATGCCGATCGTGGTGCTGTGGGTGGTGTCCTTGAGGAAGCCCATCAGGTACGGCGAGACGAAGCCCGCCAGGTTGCCCCAGGAGTTGATCAGGGCAATGCCGGCGGCCGCGGCGGTACCGCCGAGGAAGGCCGTTGGCAGGCTCCAGAACAGCGGCAGGGTGCTCATGGCGCCCATGGAGCCGAGGGTCAGGCCGATCATCGAAATGGTGAAGTTGTCGCTCCAGGTGGCGGAGATGAACAAACCGATACCGCCCAGCACCGCGGTCAGCGCCAGGTGCCAGCGACGCTCGCGCAGCCGGTCGGCGCTGCGCGACACCAGGATCATGGTCATCGCGGCGGCGGCATACGGGATGGCGGTGAGCATGCCGACCTGCAAGACATCGCTGACACCGGCCTGGCGGATCAGCGTCGGCAACCAGAAGCCCACGGTATAGAAGCCGGCGATCATGCAGAAATAGATGGCCGTCAGCAGCCAGATGCGCGGCTGCAGGAACACCTCTTTGAGGCTGTGGGTTTGATGGCCAGCGGTCTCGGCGTCGATGCGCGTCTGCAGCAGGGTTTTCTCTTCCCGGGTGAGCCAGCCGGCACTCGAGATGCGGTCGCTGAGGCAGAAGATCACCAGGATGCCGACGGCGATCGAAGGCAGCCCTTCGAGAAAGAACAGCCATTGCCAGCCGGCAAACCCGTGGTCACCGTTGAAGGCGCTCATGATCCAGCCAGACAGGGGCGCACCGATCAGGCCCGAAAGCGGCACGGCCGTGGCGAACAGGGCGTACATCTTGCCGCGGCGATGGGTCGGGAACCAGTAGGACAGGTAGAGGATGACGCCCGGGTAGAACCCGGCCTCGGCGATCCCCAGCAGGAAACGCATGATGTAGAAGGACATCGGCGTGCTGACCAGAGCCATGGCCGAGGAGATGATGCCCCAGGTGATCATGATGCGTGCGATCCACAACCGCGCGCCAACGCGATGCAGGATCAGGTTGCTGGGAATTTCCACGAGGAAGTAGGCAATGAAGAAAATCCCTGCGCCAAGGCCGTAGACGGCTTCGGAAAACTGCAGATCGTCGGACATCTGCAATTTGGCGAAACCCACGTTCACCCGATCCAGATAAGCGACGAGGTAGCACAGCAACAACAACGGCAGGATCCGCCACGCGGCTTTGCGATACGCAAGGTCCTCGAAGCGATCGACGGGCACCGTGGTGCCGGTTTGAATCACTGATTCAGTCATGTGTTTCCCCCATCCTTATTTTTGTAGTGGGTGACGTTGTTTTTATCGGACTTACATGAAGATCGGTTTTTTATCATAATACGTCATACGAATTCAAGGCGCAGAATCCAAAGAGGACGACGGGTCTAAAATGCAGTACCGTTCACCGATTTGAGCCCAGAGATGCCTATGCCAACTCCTGATAAATCCCCCTGTTCCGCCGAGGCGCTGGCCGTTTTGAAGGACTCCGCCAAGGGCACGCTGTCCGATCAGGTGACGGCGGCCCTGAAGGCCTATATCGCCAATGGCGAAGTGCTGCCGGGCGCTCGCCTGCCCACCGAGCCTGTGCTATCGGAGCGTTTCGGGGTGAGCAGGACGGTCATCCGCGAGGCGATCTCGCGCCTGAAGTCGGCCGGCCTGGTCGAGGTTCGCCAAGGCAGCGGCACCGTCGTCAGCGAAGGCGCGCACATCAAGGCGTTCACCATCGACCTGGATGTCAGCGGCTCGATCGAGGCGGTATTGCGGGTCACCGAACTGCGCCGCGGCATCGAAGGGGAGGCGGCGGCACTGGCGGCACAGCGGCATTCGCCGGCGCAACTGGAGGCCATCCACCAGGCGCTCAAGGCCATCGATGCCGCCGAGCAGGCGGGGCGCGACGGCGTCGAGGAAGACCTGGCGTTCCATCATTCCATTTCCAGGGCAACGGGCAATCCGCTGTACCCGTCACTGCACGAGTTCATCGCGCAGTACATCAAGGAAGCGATCCGCATCACCCGCTCCAACGAGGAACGCCGCCACGACCTGGCCAGGACGGTGCATGTCGAACACTCTGCCGTATACGAGGCCATCGCCGCACGCGACCCTGAAGGCGCGCGCCATGCCGCCCTCAACCACATCAACAATGCGGTCGAGCGGCTCAAGAGCGCCGATCCTGCGTTCTGGCAGAATCCTGGGGCGAGAACCTAGTAGCACCGCGCGCGCCGGGCATCGCCTCTGACCCGTGGGCGCCCGGCTTGCCGGCCGACATGGCTCTATACGTTTTCTGTTGGAGCTGTCGAGTACAACGAGGCTGCGATCTTTTGATCTTGAAAAATCAACATCAACAGATCGCAGCCTGCGGCAGCTCCACAAAAAAGCGTGTGCAAGAAAAAAACCAGCCACTGCCCCAGGTCCTTTGATCACAGTATCCTGTGCAAAACCCTCATCGATTCACTAGCGAGCGCCAACCCTTGAAGAGTCGAGCATTACTGGTTGGGGTGGACATGGGCACCTCCAGTACCCGGGTGGTGGTCGTTGACCAGGACGGCTGTCAGCGGGGGGCGGCGAGTCGGCCCGCGCGCTTGGCGAATCCGGCGCGGCAGGTGTTCGAGCAGTGCCCGGACGAGATGTATGCGTCGGTTTTGCTGGCCATCGCCGATGTCATGGCTCAGGCATCCATCAATGCCGGCGACATCGCTGGTATCGCGATCTGCGGGCAAATGGCCGGGATCTCGACCATCGGCCGCCACTGGGAAGCCACCACGCCCTACGACTCCTGGCTGGACTTGCGTTGCGCCAATCAGGTGCAGCGGCTCAAGGCTTTCGAGCCATCGATCATTGCACAGGCGGGCGGCCCCGTCAGCGCCAACCATGCCGCGAAATGGTTGTACTGGCGTGATGAGCAGCCCCGGGTCTATCGCAAGATCGGCAAGATCATCATGCCGGCGGCCTACGTCGCAGGGCGCATGTCGGCGCTGGACGCCGATGCGGCGTTCATGGATGACACCTACCTTGGGTTCAACAGTTTTGCCGACAACCAGGCGATGCAATGGAACACGGCGCTGCTCGATGAATTCCAGCTGGAGGTCGATCGACTCCCCAGGCTGGTGAAACCCTGGGATCGCATCGGCTCGGTGTGCGCAAAGGCGGCGCGCGATTGCGGGCTGTTGGCCGGCACGCCGGTTTTTGCCGGGTGCGCGGATATCGCTGCGTCCCTGCTCGGGACCGGGTCATTCGAGCCGGGGCAACTGTTCGACATTGCCGGTACCGGCTCGGTGCTGGCCACCTTGCTTGACCATTACGCGGTGGACGCGCAGCACCAGACCCTGACGACGTTCCGTCACTGCATCCCCGGGTTGTTTTATTCGATGGCCTACGTCGGTGGCGCCGGCATCACGCTCAAGGCATTCGGCCTGACGGACGCCGAATGCCAGCAACTGCAAGCGCGGGCCGGCGCTACGTTGTCCGAGCGCAACAAGCTGCTGTTCATGCCCCATCTCGGGGGGCGCCATGCGCCGTTCGATGCCGCGCTGGCCGGCGCGTTTGTCGGCCTCGACTGGCGCCACGACCGAACCGACCGGTACCGCGCGATGCTGGAGTCGATCGCCTACGAATACGCGCGTTTTGCGCAGTGCATGCAGGACATGCAGGTCGATTTCGGCAGCGGCGGTGTGATCAGCCTGGGCGGAGGGGCGAACAGTCAGCTGTTCCGGCAGATCAAGGCTGACGTGCTGGGGTTGCCTTATCGCAAACTGCCCGGCGCCGAGTACGGTGTGCTGGGCGCTGCGCTAGTGGCGGGACAAGGTGCGGGGGTGTTTACCGACCTCAAGCAGACGGCCATTGACTGGCAAAGACCGGACGAATGCGTGGCCTTGCCGGACGCGTCCCGGCAGGCGTTCTATGCGGGCATGCGCAAGGCGTACGAGCGCATGCTCAGTAATCTCAAGCCGGTGATGGCTGATCTGCAGGCGGTGCCGTTGGCTTGAGGGTCATGGCATCGTGTGTTCAAGACGGCGCACAGGCGAGGTCAGGATGTGCCGGGCTGGCATTTCCAGGTTCTTGAAGTACTGAACGGCAAAATCAACGAAGGATTTGACTCGCGCCGGCAGCTTCTTCCCGCCTTCGGTGAGCACATGAAACCCGGTGGTCGCACATTGATAGTCCTCGAGCAGCGGTACCAGTCGTTGCGCCTGAATGTCATCGCCCACTTCCCAGACTGACTTCCAGATAATCCCCAGGCCCTGTACCGCCCACTGGCGCAGGGTAAAGCCGTCGTTGGCCAGCCGATTGCCCTTGACCTGGATCGTGCTCGACTGGCCGTTTTTCATGAACTTCCAGCGATCGAGCGCGAAGTCGGCGCGCAGTTGCACCAGGCAGTTGTGCTGATGCAGGTCTTCGGGCACCCGCGGTGCCGGGTGCCGCTGCAGATACTCAGGCGAGCAGCAGACCATTGGCCGGTCGACGCCCAGGGAGCGGGCAATCAATGAGCTGTCTGGAAGATCGCCGAAACGGATCGCGATGTCCGAGCCCGACTCGACGAAGTCGAGAATCCGGTCGGTGAAAAACAGGCGGATGCTGACGTGGGGATTTTCGCGAATGAAGGCATCGACCAGTTGACTGACCCATTGCCGGCCAAGGTCGGTAGGGCAGGTCAGGCCGATGGTCCCGAGCAAGTCGCTGTGACCGTTCTTGATGATGTTGTCGAGGGCATCGACCTCCTCGAGAATCTTCAACGCATTTTCAAACAGCAACTGTCCTTCAGCGGTCGGGCTCAGGCTGCGGGTGTTGCGCTTGAGCAAGCGCAAGCCGTAGAAGTCTTCCATCGCCTTGAGGCGACCGCTCATGGCTGCTGGCGACAGCCCCATTTGCCGGCCGGCCGTGGAAAGGGAGCCTGTCTGCACCACCAGGCGAAACAGCCGCATGTCCTGTAATCGATCAACCATGATATTTCAACTCGCCAGGCTTGTTTTCTGATTGTTCGGAAAGTATCGATCGATTATTCACTTGATTCAATTAATTAAATGTCCAAGGGTTTTTTCCAGTAACGAACAAAGTGCTCTGGAATGGGCGTTTCGGTCGATATGTGAACTTGATTCAAATGAGTTTGTTGTTGGCTTCATCTTACCGAAAACTTGAAAAGTCATTTTTTTAAAAGTGAATAGAAAAGTAGAGGGGATTGTTAATAATGAATGCCTGAGCTTGTGAGTCACCCATAAAAGAGGGTTTAAGTATGCACGTTCAATATCAAGAGGCTGCCCCTTCGATCGACCTGGCCGGCCCATTCAAAATGGCAATGGGGCGTTTCGCCTCTTCCATAACCCTGATCACCACGCTCGACGATGACGGCCAGCCCCACGGTCTGGCGGCTACCGCTTTTTCCTCGGTGTCGATGGACCCGGCCTCGGCCCTGATCTGCATCAATCGCAGCGCCAGCGCCTCGCCGATCATCAAGCGCTCCGGGCTGTTCTGCGTGAACATGCTGCAAAGCCAGCACGAACCGATCTGCAAGATCTTCAGCCAGCCCGACCTGCGCGAACGCCGCTTCGTCGTGGGCGACTGGCGCACCGGAGTGCACGGCATTCGCTACCTTGTCGATGCCCAGGCGGCCATCTTCTGTGAAGTGGTGCAGGAGATTGAACACGGTACCCACACCGTGATGATCGGCAACGTGATCGATGTAATTACCCAACCTTTAGAGGAGCCGCTGCTGTACATGGGAGGGCGATACCGGCAACTGGGTCATTAATCGGCAAGTCGTGTAGTGCTCGGTCTTATAACAATTAGATAAGAAGTGGATGTGGGTATGAACAATCAGTTGTTGGTCAAGTCAAGGCTCGCCGGATCGATTCCAAAGTGGATCGGCCTGGAAACTAACGTGGCCGGCCCGATGGTCGGGCTTTTGTTGTTGTGTGCGGTGCTTACAGTCTTTACCGATAGTTTCCTGACCCTTAGCAACTTGCTCAATGTGCTCGATCAAGTGACCGTGCTGGGCATCATGGCGCTAGGCATGACCCTGGTGATTCTCATCGGTGGCATCGACCTGTCTGTCGGCGCGGTGCTGGCCGTGGCGATCATGGTCATGAGCTGGCTCGAGCAGGTGCTGGGGTTACCGATGTGGGTGGCCATGCTCGGGGCCATGGCCGTCGGTGCGGCCTGTGGATCGACCACGGCCTTGCTGGTGGTCAGGGCTGGCCTGCCGTCGTTCATTGCGACCCTGGCGATGATGTCCATTGCTCGCGGCCTGGCCTACATGGTTACCGATGGTGCGCAAGTCAGCGGCTTCCCGGAATGGTTCAGCAACCTCTCGGTGATTCGCTATGGCGGTGTGTTGTCGCTGACAGTGAGCTGCTTTGCCGTGTTGGCGCTGGTGTTCTGGTTCGTCCTCAAGTTCACGGTCGCCGGGCGCAGCCTGTACGCCATCGGCGGCAGCGCCAAGGTGGCCAAGCTCGCGGGTATCCGGGTCAAGGGCTACACCAGCGCGGTGTACATCATTTCCGGAATTTGCGCGGCCCTGGGCGGCGTCATCATGACCTCGCGGCTGGACACCGCCGGAGCGGGCGCGGGCGTCGGCTATGAGCTGGACGTGATCGCCGCGGTGGTGATCGGCGGCGGCAGCCTCAAGGGCGGGGCGGGCAGTGTGGTTGGCACCCTCATCGGTGTGCTGATCATCGGGGTGCTGCGCAACGGCTTGAACCTGGCCGGCATTTCACCCTTCGTCCAGCAAGTGGTGATCGGCGCCGTGATCGCCTTCGCCGTGATGCTCGATCTGCTCAAGCGCAAGGCCGACTGACCCCAGGCCCTCGCCCTCGTGTCCAAACCAGAACAACAAGGATAAAAACATGAAACTGCCTGCTTTTTCAGTGCGTCTGCTGTGGTTGCCGCTGCTTGGCTGCCTGATGTCGTCCGGTGTGAACGCCCAGACTAAACCCGTGGATCAGATCACCGTCGGGATGTCGATCCCGAGCTTGCAATGGGTGTTCTACCTGATGGTCCGCGATGGCGTGATGGAACAGGCCAAGGGCCTGGGGATCAACAATGTGCTGGTCGCCGACGCCCAGGCCGATCCGGCACGGCAGGTTAGCCAGATCCAGGACATGTTGAGTAAAGGCATCGATGTGCTGCTCTACACCGCCACCGGCAGCGCTGCTTCGGCCGTACCGGTGCGGTTGGCGCGGCAGCAGGGGGTGCCGGTGATCTGCATCGATAACTTCCCGAAAAATGTCGAGTGCGATGCCTATATCTCCACCGACAACCTGGCGGCGGCGGGTGAGCTGGCCCGGCAAATGATCAAGCTGACCGGTGGCAAGGCCGAGATCGGCCTGCTCCAGGGAACCTTGGGCGACTCGACCGAAGTGGCCCGGGCCAAAGGCCTGGACGCGGTGTTGTCCGAGGCGCCGGAGATGAAAATCGTCGACCGCAAGCCGACCGACTGGCTGCAGGACAACGGTTTCAAGGTGGCCCAGGACATGCTGCAGAAAAACCCGAAGATCAACGTGTTCATCGGCCGTTCCGATGCGCCGGCCCTGGGTGCGGCCCAGGCCGTCAAGGTCGCCAACATCGATCACAAGGTCTGGGTCTTCGGTTATGACGGCCTGCCCTCGGCCCTGGAAGCCATTCGCGATGGCAAGCTGGACATGACCATCACCCAGCAAGCCGTGGAAATGGGGCGTACGGCGTTGCGCACCGCGGTCGACCTGCAGCAAGGCAAGCCGGTGACCAAGACTCAACTGCTGCCGGCCTTCGTCACCACCCGCGAAAACGTGGCGACCTTTCTTGAGCAGCACCCTTGAGACCGGCGAAGGAGGGTAACGTCATGAGTGCGATCCAGACCGGGCAGGCACCGCTGTTTCGGGCCAGCAACATCGGCAAGTCATTCAATTCGGTCAGGGTGCTGGAAGACATCAGCCTGGATATCGGCTACGGCGAAGTGGTGGCGTTGCTGGGGGAGAACGGTGCGGGCAAGTCGACCTTTTCCTCCATCGTCGCCGGCGCCTTGACGCCGTCCAAAGGCACGATGTTCCTCGCAGGCGAACCCTACGCGCCGAACGGACCGGGGGCGGCCATGGCCCTGGGCATCAACATGATCCATCAGGAGATTCATCTGCTGCCGGACTTGAGCGTGGCCGAGAATGTGTTCCTCGGTCACCTGCCCACCCGCGACGGCATGATCGACCGCAAGGCCATGCACCGCGAAACCGAGAAACAACTGCGGCGCCTGGGCCTGGACATTTCCCCGCAAACCCCGGTGCGGCAACTGAAGATCGCCGCCCAGCAACTGGTGGAAATCGCCCGAGCCCTGACGCTCAACTCGCGCTTGCTGATCCTCGACGAGCCGACCGCCGCCCTGGGCAAGGATGAAACCGACCTGCTGTTCAAGCAGATCGAGGAGCTGAAAAAGGAGGGCGTGTCCTTCATCTACATCAGCCACCGGATGGATGAAATTGCGCGGATCGCCGACAAGGTCGTGGTGATGCGAGACGGGCACCTGATCGCCCGTCACGATAGCGGCTCGGCGGATGTCAGCGTGCTGGTGTCGCAGATGGTGGGGCGGCCGATCGAGCGCTTGTTCCCGGAGTTGCCGCTGCCCGGGGACGCGGAGGTGCTGCGGGTCGAGCAACTGTCGGACAAGGCCGGGCGCTTTCACGATGTGTCGTTTTCGGTCAAGGCCGGGGAGATCTTCGGGATTGCCGGCATTGTCGGCGCCGGTCGCACCGAGCTGGTCCAGGCGATTGCCGGGTTGAGTGCGCTGAGCCAGGGCAAGGTGATGCTGGGCGATCGGCCGCTGCCGGCCAACAACGTGCAGGCGGCGATCCATGCCGGCGTGGTGCTGATACCCGAAGACCGCAAATCCGAAGGCGTGGTGCTGAGCCAGACCATTGCCGAGAACCTGACCTACTGCAACCTGGACAGCCTGAGTTCCTGCGGGATCATGGCCAACCAGCGGGTCGCAGCTTTTGCCCGTGAGCGTATAGCGACACTGGGGATCAAGGGCGTGGCGGGGCAGATGCTCGACAAGTTGTCCGGTGGCAATCAGCAGAAAGTGGTCATCGCCAAATGGATCGCCCGAAATCCGAAAGTGATCATTCTGGATGAACCGACCCGGGGCATCGACATGGGCGCCCGTGCGGCGATTTACGAGCTGATCATCGATCTGGCGAAAACCGGTGTTTCGGTGGTCGTCGTCAGTTCCGATCTTGAAGAAGTCATTGGCTTGTCCCATCGGGTCATGGTCATGGCGCGCGGCTGCTCCCAGGGCATCCTGCATCGGCCGCAGATTGCTCCTGACAGCATCATGACCCTGGCCACCGCCTGATGACGGGCAGCAATCAAGGAGATTCCACCATGTCTGGTCCCTATCAAGCACTGCCGTACCGACCGTTCGCGCAGTTGCTGGACTTGTCCGGCAAGACCGCCGTCGTCACTGGCGGCGGCAGCGGCATCGGCCTGGCCATCAGTCGGCGCCTGGCCGAAGCGGGTGCCAAGGTATTGATTGGCAGCCTGGCGCCGGAGCGCAGCGGTGAACTGGTCGAGGCCGGATTTGCCGTTGAATTTCTGCCCACCGATGTCAGCCAGCCCGCCGATATCCAGCGCCTGGCGGACATGGCCGTCGAGCGCTTCGGCCGCCTGGATATCTGGATCAATAACGCCGGCGTCTATCCGCTCAAGCCCATCGACGAGGTCGATGCGGACTTCTGGGACCGGCTCCACGCCATCAACACGCGCGGGGTGTTCCTCGGTGCGCAGGCGGCACAGCGGCAGATGCGCCGGCAGCAAAGCGCCGGGGCGATCGTCAATCTGTCGTCGATCTGTGGCCACCGGTCCATGGCCAATCACTGTACCTACGACGCTTCGAAGGGCGCGGTACTGGCCATGACCCGCAGCCTGGCCAAGGACTTGAGCGCCTTCGACATTCGGGTCAACTCGATCTCGCCGGGGCTGACGGCGACCCCGGGCAACCTGGAGCCGGAACTGCTGGAGCAGCACCGGCAGAACAACGTGCTGAACAACATCCCCCTGGGCCGGGCAGCAGAGCCCTGGGAAATTGCCGATGCCGTGCTGTACCTGGTTTCGCCATTGTCCTCCTACGTGACGGGCACTGACTTGCTGGTGGATGGCGGGTGGCTGCTGCATGGAAGTTGACGCGTAACTGAACCCACCGAGGGCCGATGGCGTGCGTTGAAGCAACGCTCGGTCAGCCCCGGATATTGAACCCCTTTGCTTGAACGTTGCGACTCGCGGCGCCGGCACTGGCACGCCTGCGAAACGAGCGCTCGTCATGAAAACGCTGTGTTGCAGCAACCCTGTTCGCAACACAGCGGTCACTGAAAACAGCAGGAGAACGACATGAAACTCGCCATGTTCATGCAGCCACTTCATCACAAGGGCTGGGATTATCACGAGATGTACGACCAGGATATTGCCTGCGCCGTCCACGCCGACAGCGTCGGTTTCGATGAGCTTTGGGTCGGTGAACACACCTCACAACGCACGGAGCCGATCACCAATGCACTGCAATTTCTTTCCACGCTGATTCCGCTGACCCGGCGCATGAAGTTGTGCACCGGTGTACTCAATCTGCCCCATCATTTCCCGGCGCGTATCGCTGCCGATGCGGCGATGTTCGATCACATGTCCAAGGGGCGTTTCATCATGGGCATCGGCCCGGGCGGGCTGGCCTCCGACTTCGAGGTGTACGGCAGCAACGGCAAGGACCGCGGACAGATGATGGTCGAGTGCTACGAGATGATCCGGGCGATCTGGAACTCGGGCGCACCTTATGAGTTTTCGACCGAACACTATCAGGTCAGCCTCAAGGACTCGGTCCATCACGAACTGCAGATCGGCTACATGCCGACCCCGTTCCAGAAACCGTTCCCGCGCGTCGCGACCACGGCGATGAGTCCGTTCTCCGGTACCGCGAAACTGGCCGGCGCCAGGGACTGGGACTTGATGTCCGCCAACTTCAATCCAACGGCAACCGTGGCCTCGCATTGGCAAGCCTACTGCCAGGGCGCAGAAAATGCCGGCATCAAGGCCGACGCCAACAACTGGCGGGTGGCCCGTTCGGTGTTTGTCGCTGACTCCCAGGCCCAGGCCGAGGACTATCTGGCCATGGAGAGTTGCACCCTGCGGCGTTACTTCGACTACATGATCGATAACCTGGCCAGCAACCACTACACGAAGATCTTCAAGACCCGCCCCGACATGACCGACGAGGAAGTGACGGTCGATCACTGCATCAAGGAAATGGTGATCTACGGCGACGTGAATTCGGTCACCGAGCAACTGGTCGCGT
Source organism: Pseudomonas sp. NPDC087336 (assembly GCF_044744285.1). Classification (NCBI taxonomy): domain Bacteria; kingdom Pseudomonadati; phylum Pseudomonadota; class Gammaproteobacteria; order Pseudomonadales; family Pseudomonadaceae; genus Pseudomonas; species Pseudomonas sp. NPDC087336. Next base: position 57,631 of record NZ_JBIUYA010000005.1, read on the forward strand.
TCAGCGAACAGACCGGGCCATTCGGCACCTTGATGACCACCTTCCATGAGTGGGACGACGCAGCGCTGTGGCGACGCTCCATGGAGCTGACCGCGCAGCAGGTCATGCCACGCCTCAATGACTACATGACGCCACGCTTGAAAGCGCAGTGATCGCCTGCGCTGGGCCCGGCCACATCGCGGATGTGGCCGAAACTCTGGTAATGCCCCTGGACACGACACATGACTGATTTGACGACGCAACACTTGCGCGAAAATGCACAGCGCGACTTTCAATTGACCGACGAAGAGCTGGCCCGGCTGCGGGAAAAGGCCCAGTTCATTCGCCTGGAAACCATTCGCCTGATCGAAATCGCCAAGGTTGGCCACTACACCTCGGTGTTCTCCGCCGCCGAGCTGTTCGCCGCCCTGTATTACGACGTGATGGACCTGCGGTTCGCCGAGCCGAAATGGCCCGATCGCGACCGTTTCATGATGGGCAAGGGGCATGCGGCGGTCGGCCTGTTTCCGGTGCTGGTGGAGTGGGGGTTCTTCGAGAAAGAGATCCTCGACAACTACACGCGCCTGGGCAACCCGCTGGGCGATCACCCGGACATGCGCAAGGTCCCGGGAGTGGATTTTTCTTCCGGTTCCATCGGCCATGCCTTGTCCGGCGGGCTGGGCATGGCCCTGGCTGGGCGAATGCTGGGCAAGTCGTTCACCACTTACGTGATGCTCGGCGACGGCGAAATGCAGGAAGGCCAGGTGTGGGAGGCGGCGCTGGGCGCGGCTCACCACAAGGTCCACAACCTGGTGGCGATCATCGACCGCAATGGCTATCAGCTCGACGGCAACGTGGATGACGTGATCGGCATCGAGCCACTGGCGGACAAGTGGATCGCCTTCGGTTGGGAAACCCATGTGGTCGATGGCCATGACCTGGCGGCGGTGACCAGCCTGCTGCGGCGCCTCAAGGCCGACACCACGCGCACGCAACCGGTGTGCGTCATCGCCAATACGGTCAAGGGCAAAGGCGTTTCCTACATGGAAACCGAGCCGGGATGGCACCTGGGTTATCTCGACCCGCAAGACGCACAACGCGCTATCGATGAAATCAAAAGCAAGGTGATCTAAGCCATGAATACCGCACCTCTGTCGAACAACTCCTGGCAGTACCGGGAACTGAACAGCCAGACCCCCAGCTTGAATGCCTTGTCCGATGCGCTGATCGAACTGGTCGAGCGCGGCGAGCCGGTGGTCGCCGGCACCGCTGACCTGCAGTACTCCAATGGTTTGTCGAAGTTCGCCGAACAGCATCCCGAGCGTTTCGTGCAGTTCGGCATTTCCGAACAGAACATGGTGTCCGCCGCGGCCGGGATGGCGGCGGTGGGCATGAAACCGTTCGTGGCGACCTTTGCGTCTTTCCTGCCGTTGCTGTGCTGTGAGCAGATCCGCATGGACGTGGCCTACTCGGCACTGCCCGTGCGCCTGATCGGCCACCACGCCGGCATCTCCCTGGGCTTCTATGGTACCTCGCACCACGCCACCGAAGACCTGGCGATCATGCGTTCGATCGCCGACATCACGGTGGTCGCACCGGCCGATGGCAATCAGCTCAAGGCGGCGATCCTGGCTTCGGCCAACTACCCGCAACCGATCTACTTCCGCATTCAGCGCGGGCGGGATCCGGTGGTCTATGACAGCGTTCCGGACTTTGTCTTCGGCAAGGCCACGGTGCACCTGACGGGCGATGAACTGACCATCATCGCCACCGGCTCCACGGTACACCCGGCCCTTGAAGCCGCGCGGGCCTTGAATGCCGCCGGACGTTCGGTGGGCGTGATCGACATGACCACCATCAAGCCGCTGGACCGCGAGGCGGTGCTGACTGCTGCGCGCAACAGCCGGGCGATTCTCACCGTGGAGGAGCACAACATCATTGGCGGATTGGGCGGGGCCGTGTGCGAAGTCATCGCCGAGGAGGGCATCGGTGTCAAAGTGCGGCGCCATGGCCTCTACGACGAATACAGCCTGATTGCGCCGCCCACCCATCTCTATCGGCATTACCGGCTGGATGCGGCGGGGATCGAAAGCGTCGCGCTGGAGGTGTTGGGTTAAGCCCATTTCTCCCTGACTGTGTTACCCCTTTTTAGGCTTTATGAGCCTGGCGTGCGGCGGGGGACTTCATTGATGAAGGCCCTGGTCGCACGTTTTTTTTTGCCTGGGATTTTTTGTGGGGAGTGTTTTGGTTTTGGGCCTGATGGGTCATGGGTGGGGGTTGAGTACATATCCATTGCTGCGGTAACGGCTGCTTATGGTTCCGCTCTTTCAGCGGGTCACTTTGAAAAGCGCAAAGTAACCAAAAGCTCTAGCCCCACCACTCGGTGCCTCGCTTATGGCTCGGCATGCCCTCTCTCTGGCATTGCTCTGTGGGCCACTGCGCAATGCCTGCGTTCGGCCAGCGTGGTTAACGGGGCGCCCAGATCAAAAACAAAAGCGAGGCGGCCTTAAAGCCGACCTGATTTCAAGTGAACACGTGATCGTTCCAACGCTCTGCGTGGGAACGATCACATCGCGGACACACCTGGAATCAGGTCGGCTATCAGGCCGCCAATATCACCACTGCACACCACTGTTCTCGATCCACTCCAGAATCGACTCACGCTTGGGCTTCCACCCCAACAACACGCGGGCGTTCACGGCGCGAACGCGGCTGTTGGAGCCAATGGCGAAGCGCGCCCAATCACCCAGCAGGGCAATGGCCTCATCCGCAGGCCAACTGCGGATCTCACCACCGAAACCCAGCGACTTGCTGATGGACGTGGCAATCTCGAGGAACGATGCTTCGCCGTTTTCAGCAAAGAACAGCGAGGCGGATGGGGCTTTCTCGATGGCCAGGCGATACAGCTCCGCCAGGTCCTCGATGTGCACATTGGACCAGCGATGCACGCCGGCACCCATGTACGCGCCGGCGCCGTACTTGCGCGATTGGGCGAACAGCTTGGGCAGTTGGTCGCTTTTGGACGGCATCCCCAAGGACTCGCCGTAGATCATGGTCGGGCAGAACACGATGCTGCGAATGCCCTGTTCGACGCCGGCGCGACGCACGATCTGGTTGATTTCGACCCGGTCCTTGCGGATGTCCATCGGGGTGAAGGGCGTCTCGTCGGTGAAGATCTCGGCGCGCTCATAAGCACCGCGTGCATCGTCACCGACCACGCTCGAGCCCGACGTGTGCAGCAGCACTTTTGCGCTGCCGCTCAATGCCTTGATGAAGGTTTGCACCGAAGCCAGGTGGTCCGAGTTCGCGGCGTTGACCACCGCATCGGCCCAACGTGCCTGTTCAGCGAGAATAAAGGCGTCATCCAGGGTGCCGAGCACCGGGCTGATACCCAGGGCCTGCAAGGCACTGCGCTGCTCCGGGTTGCGCAGCAGGCCCCGGACTTCATGACCCGCATCCACCAGGTATTTGGCCACGGAGCCGCCGATGTAGCCGGTCACGCCGGTAACGAAAATCTTCAATGTCTTGTCCTCGTCGCTTATGTGATTACCGCCCTTTGCCGAGCAGCGGGCGGGTATTCCAGTTTCAGGAACGCTTCACCATACGATTGGCCCCGCATATGAGCTAGACTGCTTGAAGGATAATCATCTGTGAATTCAGTTCGTGATAAACATCAAAGACATCAATCGATCCGGCGAGATGGAAGTCTTCACCCGGGTCGTCAACGCCGGTACCTTCTCCGAAGCCGCGAGGCAGCTGGACATGTCGCCCTCGGCCGTCAGCAAATTGATAGCGCGCATGGAGGCTCGCCTCGGCGCGCGCCTGCTGCATCGTTCGACCCGGCGCCTGGAACTCACCGCCGAAGGCGAGCGCTTCAACAGTGAATGCCTGCGCATACTTGAGCTGATCGATTGCGCCGAGCGCGATATCGCCAACGTGAGCAAACCCAGCGGGCTGATCCAGGTCAATGCGAACCTGCCGTTTGGCCTGCATTGCCTGCTGCCACTGCTGCCGGATTTTTTCGCGGCCTATCCGGACATTACCCTCAACGTGGAACTCACCGACACGGTTGTCGACCTGCTCGAGCGCCGCGCCGACATTGCGATCCGTACCGGGCCGATGAAGGAGTCCAGCCTGGTGCAGCGCCGCCTGGGTGAGAGCCGCATGCTCACCGTGGCTTCACCTGGTTACATCGCGCGCTGCGGCCAACCGCAGAACCTTGACGACCTGCAACGGCATAACCGCCTCAGCTTCGGTTTTCATCGACATTCCCAGGCCTGGGTGTTTCGCGGCACCGACGGCCAGCGCATCGAGATCGAGCCTAAGGGCAATGTCTTGCTCAGCGATGGCGAGAGCATGCGTCGCTCGGCACTGGCGGGCCTGGGGATCGCCCGCCTTGCGAATTTCCACATCCACGACGATCTGCAGGCAGGAAGCCTGGTGCCGGTGCTGCAGGCGTACGACAGCGGGGAAACCGAGGCGATTCATGCCGTGTTCATTGGCCCCGGCCAGCAGTTGCCGCACCGCGTGCGGGTGTTTATCGACTTCCTGCTGGACAAGGTCAGTGCGCAGTTGGCGAATGGCCGGGTGTGAGGCGCTTTCAGCCGTTGGCTAAATCAGTCTTCAGCAATCCTTGAAAATCGTCGAACCGGGTCTGGGGCATGATGGCGCGCATAACGACAAAAGAAGGCTGCCCCCATGGATTACCAACTGACTGGAAAAACCGCGCTGATCACCGGTGGCGCGACGGGCATCGGCAAGGCCATCGCCCGGCGTTTCATCCTTGAAGGCGCCCGCGTGGTCATCAGCGGGCTCAATGAAGAGGAGGTCGGTACGGCGCTGCAAGAACTGGGCGAGGGCAGCAGCGGCATGGTTGCCGACTTGACCGACAACGCAGAGGCCGAGCGTCTGGAGGCCCTGGCCAGCGAGGCGGGGCCGATCGATTTTCTGATCAACAACGTGGGCATCTTCGAGGTGCGCGACTTTTTTGCAACCGACGACGCCCAGTGGCTTCATTACTTCAACGTCAATGTCATGAGTGGCGTGCGCATGACGCGCCTGGTGATGAAGGCCATGCTTGAGCGTGGAGAGGGTTCGATCGTGTTCATCAGCAGCGAATCGGCGGTCAAGCCACAGCCGTGGATGGTGCACTACGGTGCGATGAAAACTTGCGTGCTGGGCATTTCTAGGGCGTTGGCGGAATTGACCAAAGGCACGGCCGTGCGCGTCAATTCGATACTGCCAGGGCCGACCGCCACCGAGGCGGTCAAGCGCTATCACCGGGAAATCGCGGGGCAAAAGGGCATCACCGCGCAGCAGGTGGTCGAGGATTACTTCGACGAAACCGAACCGACTTCACTGATCCGGCGCATGATCGACCCCGACGAGGTGGCCTGCAGCGTTCTGCACCTGGCGGCGTCACCGGCGCTCAATGGCATGGCGATGCGCATCGAAGGCGGGACCATACGCTCGATCCTGTAGGGCGTTGGGCGTCGCTTACAACAGGCTCCACGACACCCCGACATACACCCCCATACCTTCACCCGGCGTCGACCGCGCTGCGTCCAACCCTTTGTCGTCGTAGCCCGGCGTGACGGTGGCGGCGTAGTGCTTGTCGGTCAGGTTGCGCATGTCCACCCATGTTTGCCAGTCACCCTTGGGCGCGTTGTAGCCCAGGGTCGCGCCGAACAGCGCGTAGGGATCGGCGTAGTAGCTGTTGGCGTAATCGACCGCCACCTTGGACACCCATTGCGTATTGAGCGCGGCGAAGAAGCCCTGGGGCCAGTCGTAGCGCAGCTCGCCCTGGTAGTAGTGCATCGGCAGGCCCGGCAGACGGTTGTCGCCGAAGCGCTCGTCGTCCTGGTAGTGGAAGTCACTGAAGGTGTAGCTCTGGCGCAGGCTCAGTTGACCGCCATCGTCGCCGGACCACAGGTTGCTCAGCAGGCTGGCTTCCACGCCCTGGTGCACGGTAGGGCTGGCATTGAGCTCGTAGGGCGTGGTGGCGTTGGCATCCGGCAACACCGAGAGCAATTCGTGGCGCACTTGGGAGTAGTACCAGGCCAGGCTCCATTGGCCCATCGCGCTGTCGCCGCGACCGCCCAGTTCCAGGGTGGTCGCGGTCTGGTTTTGCAGCTCGACCGGATCACGCTGGGTACCGGTGGCGGGGCCGCTGCCGGCCGGGAATCGAATGTTGGAGCTGTAGATCAGCGACCAGGGGTGCGGCGCCTCGACCGAGCGGCTGAGGTTGCCGAACAGTTGCAGGTCGGGTGTCAATTGGTAGCGCAGGCCCAGGCGCGGGGCATAGTCCCAGTCGCCCTGACTGGTCTTGCCACCGCCTTGCGGGTAAGTCACCGCGCTTTCCCGGCGGGTGTAGATGGCAGCGAGGCCCGTGGTCAGCCACAGGTCGTCGGCGATCTCCAGGTCATTGCCCACATGCAGGACGCTGTCGGAACCCTGGTAGGTGAAATTGCGCATGGGCGTGCCCGGCGCATAACCTGCGGTGTTGCCGGTGGGGATGCGCACCTGCTCGCTGGCGCCGGCGTTGGGCAGGTGCTTGGTAACGCGCAGGCCCAGGGTGCTCTGGCTCTGCAGTCCCCAGAGGGTGTCGCGACGCTTGTAGTCGAAGGTGCCACTGACATCCGTGTACGCGACCTTCAGGCGGTTGGGACCCTCGCGCAAATCCATGGGATAGTCATGGTAGGCAAGGCCGGCCTGGATGCTCGAATCGTCATCGATGAACCAGGTGGTCTTGTTGCCGATGAAGGTGCTGCCCGGCTGTTCACGGCGATCGTCGCGCGCCACGTAGGCGGGGTTGGCCGCGCGCGGGTCGTGCTCGATGGAGTGCTTGGTGACCCGTCCGGCGAGGTCGTTGTCGGTCTGGCGGTAGCGCAGGTAGAAGCGCGTTTCCAGGTTCGGGTTGAAGCGATAGCCGAAGTTGGCGATGACACCCTGGCTCTCGCTGGCGGTGTGATCCTGATAGCCGTCCGCGCGAGCGTCGGTCAGGGCCAGGTAGTAGTCGAAGTCGCCCAGCACCTGCCCGGAGCTGACCTGACGCTGCTGATAACCGTGGCTGCCCGTGGCATAGCGTACCTGCAAGCGCGGTGCGTTGTAGCCGGTATGGCTGACGTAGTCGATGGCCCCGCCCAGGGCCAGGGCTCCGCGGTCGAAACCGTTGGCGCCGCGCAGCACCTCCACATGGTCAAGCCATAGCGGCTCCAGGAGCTCATAGGGCGTGCCGCCGGGGCCGGTCAGCGGCAGGCCGTCGAGCATGGCGTACAGGCCCGAGGCATGGGCGCCCGGCGCACGGTTGATGCCCGATCCGCGGATCGAGATCTTCACCCCTTCGTTGCCCGCCGACTGGGCATAGATGCCTGGCTGATAAGCCAGCACATCCTGATTGCTCGCCACCCGGCCCTGCAGGGGGCGGCGCATGTCGACCACGTTGGTGCCGCCAGGCACCTGGTCGAGCCGCGCCTTGGCGTCCTCGATCCCCTGGTCCTCGTCACTCGGATTATCGGCCCCGATCAGCACTTGCCCTAACTCCAGTCCCTGGCCCTGGGCGATCGCCGGACAAACAAGGGCCAGGCCCAGCAACGCGGCGGACAGGGATTGGGGCGAGGGCATTGATAAAACTCCAGACGGGGGAAAACGGGCAGTGAAGTCTGCGACGTATGAAAGAACGAAGGGAACACATCACGATTTTGCTATTTTGCCAGGAACAGGCTCATCGGCAGGGGCGAGCCTGCCGTGAAATTGCGAGCGCCGATGTCTGCGCGCCAAGCGCTTCAAACGGGCCTGCGCTGATCAGTCGAAGCTCGGCAACTCGACCCCGGGGATCGCCCGACCCAGTTTGACCGCCTGGCCATGCAGCACCTGCATGAGCTGTGCGGCCGACTGTGAAAGCGGCTCGAACCGCGAGTAGACGAAACTGATATCGAAGTGAATCGCTTCAACCAGCGGCACCACGACCAGGCCGCTGTCCTGGGCCACGAACTCATCGATGATGCTCAGGCCCATGCCTTGCTTGACCAGGGCTACCGCTTCGTTGGCATTGGTGAAGTTGAGCATCGAGTGCAGGTTCAGGCCCTGGCGTTCGATCTCTTCGGCCAGCAATCGGCCAAAAGGCATGTCGGGGCGAAACAGCAACAACGGCTGGTCGACCAACTCGTGCAGTGACAATGAAGCGCTGTCGGCCAAAGGGTGATCAGCCGGCATCACGCAGACCATGCGCGCGCGCATGAAGGCCAGTGAGTGCAGATGGTCGTGGATCAGCGGCAGGGCGGAAATGGCCAGGTCGACTTTCTTCGAGAGTATCTGGTTGGGCATGTCGCCCATCAACGTCGTTTGCCATTCGATGTTCAGTGACGGCATTTCTCGCTTGAGCCGGGCCAGGGCGACCGGGATGACTACCGTCGACAGCGATGCACTGCAGCAGATGCGCAGCTGGCGGTTCGGGCCGTTGGCCAGGGCCCGGGCGCATTCGTTGACCGCCAGTGCGGCCTGGTAGACACGCTCGACTTCGCGGTAAAGGGTCAGCGCCTCGGCGGTGGGCACCAGGCGATTGTTGATGCGCTGGAACAGACGGTAGACCAGCCGGCTCTCGATATAGGCGATCAGCTTGCTGACCGCCGGCTGCGACACGTAGAGCATTTTTGCCGCACCGCTGATCGAGCCAGTGAGCATCACCGCCCGGAACACTTCCATGTGCCGCAGCTTGAACACCATCGAGGTGGCGTCGGGGCCTTCGCCGTTGGGCATGGGTCATTAACCTTTGGTTATTGTTCGAGCGATCTGTGTATGAGCGCTATTCACCGCCTGGCCGTATCGTCACTGCAACGCATCGCCCAAAAGCGGCGAAACAATAACAAAGATCAGTGAGCAAGCGCAGTGACGCTTGGCAGGAGCAGCCTTGAGCATCTACGACGAACCCAAGATCGATTGCCATAACCACCTGTTCGACCCCGCGCGGTTTCCCTATCGCACCGACACAATCTACGCACCCGCCGGGCAGGAGGTCGCGACCCTGGAGCAGTTCGGTCGGGTAATGGACGCCTATGGCGTGCAACACGCGTTGCTGGTGGGGCCAACCAGTGGCTACCGCACGGACAACCGTTGCCTGCTGCATGCGCTGGCGCAAGGCGAAGGCCGTTTCAAAGGGATCGCGGTGGTCGAGCACGACCTCAGCCTGGACGAACTGGCAGCGCTCAAGGAACAGGGGGTGGTGGGCGTCGCCTTCAATCCGGCGCTGGAAGGCATGGCCAGCATGGTTGGCGTCGCAGGCCTCTTCGGCCGGCTCGCCGAGCTGGATTTGTTCGCCCAGATCCAGGTGCAGGGCAACCAGCTGGTCGAGCTGCTGGGCTTGATTGAATCGACTGCGCCACGGCTGCTGATCGACCACTGCGGCCGTCCCGAGGCCCGCGCAGGCGTCGCCCAGCCAGGGTTCCAGGCGCTACTGGGTCTGGCCGGTAGCGGCAGGGCCTGCGTGAAAATCTCCGGCATGCAGAAATTCGCCGCCCACGATCATCTCCAGGAGCAAGCCGGTGCGTACGTACGTGAGCTGATTCAGTCCTTTGGCCCGGATGCTTGTGTGTGGGGCTCGGACTGGCCGTTCATTCGCGAGCAATCGCGGGTGGACTACGGGCCGCTGCTCAAGCTGGCCGAGCAGTTGATGGCCGATGCCAGTGTGCGCAGGAAGGTGATGTGGGACACGCCGCGCCGACTGTTCGGATTCGGCGAGCGTTGAATCCGCCCTCGGGCGGGCTGTGCTGGCGCAATACCCCCGATAACAACAAGGAACAAAAACAATGACGACCGACAATCGATTCGTAGCGGCAACGCTCGCCTGTCCGGCGGCGCAAAGCGTCAGGACCCGCACCCGGTTCATGATCCTTGCGCTGATTTCCGGTGGCACCATGATCAACTACCTGGATCGCAGCGTGATGGGCATCGCCGCGCCCAGCATCAGTGCCGACCTGGGCCTGAACGCGGTCATGATGGGGCTGATCTTTTCCGCATTTTCCTGGACCTACGCCGCCGCGCAGATTCCTGGCGGCATTCTGATCGACCGCTTGGGCACCAAGTTCACCTACTGGCTGGCGCTGACCCTATGGTCGGTATTCACCGGCCTGCAGGGCCTCGCCCAGGGCTTTCTTTCGCTACTGGGCTTTCGCTTGCTAGTGGGCGCCACCGAGGCACCGTGCTTTCCCACCAACAGTCGGGTGGTCGCGACCTGGTTCCCGCAAAGCGAGCGGGCGCGGGCGACCGGCATCTATACCTTCGCCGAGTACGTCGGGCTGGCGTTTCTCACGCCGCTGCTGTTCTGGGTGCTGCACGCCTATGGCTGGCGCGTGTTGCTGGTGGCCGTGGGCATCCTCGGTGTTCTGTATGGCCTGGTGTGGTGGCGCAAGTACCACGAGCCCCACGAGTCGACCACGGCCAATCAGGCGGAGCTGGACTACATTGCCGCGGGCGGCGGGGTGGTCGATGGCGGGCAGAAGGCCACGCGCTTTCGTTGGTCGCAGATTCCGGCGTTGCTCAAGCATCGCAACATGTTGGGGATCTGCCTGGGGCAGTTTGCCTGTAACTCGACGAACGTGTTTTTCCTGACCTGGTTCCCTACATATCTGGTCACCGAGCGGCACATGCCCTGGCTCAAGGTGGGTTGGGTCGCGGTGCTGCCATTCATTGCCGCTTCCCTCGGCACCCTGGCCGGTGGCTGGCTGTCGGACGCCTTGCTGCGTCGCGGCTACTCGCTGAATGTCGCGCGCAAATTGCCGGTGATTGCCGGTCTGTTGACCGCATCAGTGATCGTGCTGGCCAACTACGTGGACTCCGACGCGCTGGTGATCGCCATTCTCTGTGTGGCCTATTTCGCCCAGGGCATGTCCGCACTGGCCTGGATGATCGTGTCCGACATCGCCCCCAAAGGCCTGCTCGGCCTGAGCGGTGGCGTGTTCAACCTGTTCGCCAATGCGGCTGGCATCGTCACCCCGCTGACCATCGGCGTGATTGTCACCACCACCGGCTCGTTCGTCTGGGCCCTGGCGTTCGTTTCCTCGATCACCGTGCTGGGCGCGCTGTGCTACCTGTTCATGGTGCGCGATCTGCGCCGCCTGCCTGAAATCCAATCCGTACAACAAGGAGCAGTTTGATGACTCGATACCTGGAAGGCCAGACGGCCATCGTCACCGGCGGCATGCGTGGCATTGGCCTGGGCATCGCCCGTCGCTTGCACAGCGCTGGCGCGCAGATCGTCATCTGGGACCTGGCGGTCGATGGCTGGGACAGCGTCGCCAATGGCTTTGAACCGGTGTTGCGCCAAGCCGTCAATGTCGCCTCGCTGGCATCCGTGGAGGCGGCTTTCAAGGAGGTCGTCGCCCAACAGGGTCGCGTCGATATCCTGGTCAACAATGCCGGGATCAATGGGCCGGTGATGCCTTCCTGGGAGTACCCGCCAGAGGCCTGGGACCAGGTCATCGCCATCGACCTGACGGGGGTGTTCTATTGCTGTCGCACCGTTATCCCACATATGCGCGAGCGTGGCTACGGACGCATCGTCAATGTCGCCTCGATGGCTGGCAAGGACGGCGTGCAATACATCTCGGGGTATTCGGCGGCGAAGGCGGGTGTCATCGCGTTTACCAAGGCGGCGGCCAAGGAATTGGCCCAGGACGGCGTGCTGCTCAATTGCATTGCCCCGGCCATGGTCGAAACCGGGCTGATGGCGGAAATGACCCCCGAGCACATTACCGCAAGCAAAGCCAAGATCCCCATGGGGCGTTTCCTGCAAATCGAGGAGATCGCCAACATGGTGACCTGGATCGCCGGGCCCGAGTGCAGCTTCACCACGGGGTTTGTGTTCGACCTCAGCGGCGGCAGGGCCACCTATTGAGCGGCCTCGGTGTAGCGCACCTGACCGCGCTGGAACTGGCGCCCATCGAGTGGGTACGCGAGGCGGCACGCGCCGGTTTCAGTTCAGTCGGGCTGCGCCTGCACCCGGCCATGGCGGGTGGCATCGCCTACCCGCTGTTGCCGGGCAGCCAGGCGCTGCGGGAGTTGAAGACTGCGCTGGATGCCGAGGGCGTGACGGTCAATGAGATCGAATTTGTCGAGCTCACACCGCAGGTGAACATCGCCGAGCTCGCGCCGCTGCTGGAGTCCGGGGCGCAACTGGGCGCGCGTTGCCTCACGGTATCGGGGGACGATCCGCAGCATTCGCGGCTCACGGATAATTTTGCCTCCCTGTGCCAGTCGGCGGCAGGTTATGGCTTGCGTGTCGATCTGGAGTTCATGCGCTGGCGCCACATTGCCAACCTGCAACAGGCCGTCGCGTTGATCGTGGCGGCGGGCCAGGCCAATGGCGGCGTGCTGCTCGATACGTTGCACCTGTTCCGCTCCGGCGGCGACGCCGCTGCCGTGGCCGGACTGGAACGGCGCTATATCCATGGCGTGCAGTGGTGCGACGCGCCAGCGCAGGCACCTACGGGGGAGGGCATCATCCGCGAAGCCCGCGAGGGTCGCTTGCCGGCGGGGCAGGGGCAACTGGCCTTGGCGGGATTGCTCGAGGTGCTGGCGCCGCAGGTGCACTGGAGTGTGGAGGTGCCGTGCTCCGAGATTTGTGCACCTGAGCGGTTGGCGCAGGCGTTCACGATGACCCGGGCGTGGTTGGACGGTTATCGCAAAAACCTGTAGGAGCCAGGCTTGCCGGCGAACCGGACCCCGGGGTGTATCTGCTGCACCGCGTCATCGTTCTTCGCCGGCAAGCCTGGCTCCTACGGATGAATCATGTTCCGCGGCGTGTCAGGCAAGCCGCCTTCGCTTCAGCGCTTGTCCAACGCCGCTTCCGCCGCCGCGATTTCAGCCTGGCGCTTGACGATCACGTCGCCCACCGGCGGTCCCTGGAAGCGTCGCGCTTCGAAACCGAACCAGACGATGGCCGTCAACACCAGGAAGCCGATAGTGATGTACAGCGCCCAGTCGTTTGGTGGCTGGATGCCGATGACGAAGATGATCACCATCGACAGGACCGAGAGCAGGGCGAACACCGTGTACCAGAAGCGCCCCATGTTCCACGGTCCCATGGTCGGCCATTTCGAGGTGCCGTAGGCGAACAGACCCAGTACGATGGGAATGACGAAGGAGAAGAACAGGAAGATCACCGTGCAGGAGACCACGATGGTGTAGACCGGCGTCTCGCCGATCGATATCACCGACGATCCCCAGACGAACAGCACCGCGAGTGTGGCACCGGTCCAGATGGCTGCCACCGGGCTGCGAAAGGTTGGCGAGACCGAGGCCAGCGCTTTCGAGCAAGGCAGGCCGCCGTCGCGGGAGAACGCGAAGATCATGCGTGAAACCGAAGTCACGGTCGCCAGGCCACAGAGCACCTGCGATATGAAAATCGCCAGGTACAAGCCGTCCTTGAGCAGCGGATTGACCTGGGTATTCATGGCCCAGAAGAACACGCTCCAGCCTTGCTTGGCCGCTTCGTCCATGCTTGGCAGCATCAGCACGAACGCACTGAGCATCACCCAGCCGAACAGCAGCGACCAGACCACCGACATGACCATGCCCCGCGGCACTGAAATGGCCGCATTGCGGGTTTCCTCGGAGGTGTGGGCGGAGGCGTCGTAGCCGGTGATGGTGTAGATCGGCAGCAGCAGGCCGAGCATGAAGATCCAGCCGTTGGAGACTTCCGGCCAAACGCCGCCACCCGCCGCGCCGGAGTAGTTGCCGAAGGTCACCAGCCGCGAGAACTCGAAACTGGGGGCGGAGATCAGGCAGACGATGGTCAGCGCCAGTGCGGTGGCGAAGATCAGGTAGCCGGAGAAATCGGTGAGCCTGGCGGTCAGGCCGATTCCCAGGTGATTGCACAGAGCCTGGAGGCCGGTGAGGATCGCCAGGAAAATCACCCGTGTCGTGGTGGTGTCTTCCATGCCCAGCGTGGGGCCGAAGGCGCCGAAAAAGAAATAGTAGGTGCCGACGTTGATCGCCCCGAGCACCGTGACCAGCCCCAGCAGGTTGAACCAGGCCGTGAGCCAGCCGGTGAACCGGTTGCCGAGGATCGAGCCCCAGTGATACAGGCCGCCAGCGGTGGGGTAGGCCGAGGAAATCTGCGCCATGGCCAGGGCGAACACCCCGGAAATCAGGCAACCGATCGGCCAGCCGATACCGATCGACGCACCGCCGGCGCCCGAGGTGCCCTGGGCGAGTGAGTTGATGCCGCCGGAGAGGATGCAGATGATCGAAAAGGAAATCGCGAAATTGGAGAAAACCCCCATTCGTCGCGAGAGCTGCTGCGCATAGCCCATGCTGTGCAGCACCTTGACGTCATCATCGTGCGCGTCGGTGCCGGGCTGGCTTGCTGGGTTCATTGTGGTGTGCCCCTTCAGGTTTTGATACGCAGCCACCCGGCGCTCCGGATGGATTGGCTTTCAACCCCTTGTCGTACTGCTCCTGTTTGCAACCGGTGAAACTTGCCTGCTTTTCTGTAGGAGAAAAGCTTGCTCGCTCCTACAGAAGACGGCCGTGGAAGGCCGCTTCGAAAATTTCCGCCACGCCGGCTCGGGTCAAGGGCAACGGGTTGCCACCGGCCGACGGGTCGACCACCGCCATGTCGGCAATCAGGTCGGCCTGCTTGTCATCCACCCCTAGCTCAAACAGCGTGTGCGGCACAGCGATGTCCTTGCGCAATTTGAGGACGAAGGCCAGGAAACTGTCGAAACCCGGGGAGGGCAGGTGCAGGTACGCGGCCAGGCGCGTGATGCGTTCCTCGATGGCCGGGCGATTGAATTTCAGCACATAGGGCATCAGGGTGGCGTTGGTCATGCCGTGGTGGGTGTCGTACAGCGCGCCGATCGGATGCGCGAGGGCGTGCATCCCGCCCAGGCCTTTCTGGAAGGCGGTGGCGCCCATCGCCGCCGCCGCCAGCATTTGCCCGCGTGCATCGAGGTCCGAAGGGGTGTGTACGGCGCGCACCAGGGCATTGCTCACCAGGCGCATGCCTTCGACCGCGATGCCATCGGCCATGGGGTGGAAGCCGGGGGCGCAGTACGATTCCAGGCAGTGGGCCAAGGCGTCCATGCCCGTGCCGGCGGTGACTTTGGCCGGCATGCCGACCGTCAGGGCCGGGTCGCTGATGACCACGCGCGGCATCATTTTCGGGTGGAAGATGATGCGCTTGGTGTGGGTACGATCGTCGATGATCACCGCTGCGCGGCCCACTTCGGAACCCGTACCCGCGGTGGTTGGCACCGCGATGACCGGGGCTATACGGCTTTCATCAGCGCGGGTCCAGTAGTCGCCGATGTCTTCGAAATCCCAGACCGGGCGGGTCTGGCCACTCATGAAGGCGATGAGCTTGCCCATGTCCAGGCCGCTGCCACCGCCAAAGGCCACCACGCCATCGTGGTTTCCCGCACGCCAGGCATCGAGCCCGCCTGCCAGGTTGGCTTCGACCGGGTTGGGCTTGAGGTCGCAGAACAGCGCGGCGCCCAGCCCTGCATTACGTAAAGCGTCCAGCGCAGCGATGGTGATAGACGCTCGCCCCAGGCCGCTGTCGGTGACCAGCAGCGGGCGCTGGATACCCTGGCTGCGACAGGCCTCGGCCAGTTCCGCGATGCGGCCGACACCAAAGCGGATGCTCGTGGGGTAGTTCCAGTTTCCAGTCAGGCTCATGGTTCAGGTCTCGTGGCGCAGATGGAAGGATTTGGCGCGGGTCAACTGTTCATAACCCAGGGCTGACAGCGTGACGCCGCGCCCACTGTTCTTCACTCCGGTCCAGGCCAGGGCCGGGTCCAGGTAATCGCAGCGATTCATGAACAGGGTGCCGGTGTCGATTTCCTCGCCCAGGCGTTCGGCGGCGGCCAGGTCCTGGGTCCAGATCGACGCACTGAGACCGAACTCGCTGTCGTTCATCAAGGCCACGGCTTCGTCGTCGCAGGTAACCGGCATGATGCCGACCACCGGGCCGAAGCTTTCGTCGCGCATGACCGACATTTGATGATTGACCTCGACCAACACTTGCGGGGCGAGGTAGGCGCTGCCCGGCGCGTCGGCGGCAAATGCCCGCGGGTCGATCAGTGCCTTCGCGCCCAAGGCCTGCGCATCGGCAATCTGTTCACGGACGAAATCCGCCGCGCCCGGGCTCACCATCGGGCCGAGGGTGGTGGCTTCGTCCAGCGGATTGCCCAGCACATACTGGCGGGTCAGTTCGGCGAAGCGTTCGACAAACGCCGGGTAGATTTTCTGATCGACGTAGATGCGTTCCACGGCGCAGCAGCTCTGTCCGGAGTTGAAGAAGCTGCCGTCGACCAGGTTCTCCACCGTATGCTCGAGGTTGGCGTCTGCCCGGACATAGGCCGGGTCTTTGCCGCCGAGCTCCAGGCCCACGCGCAGAAAACCATCGACCGCAGAGCGTTGCATTTCCAGGCCGGCCGCCACTGAGCCGGTGAAGTTCACCTGCTGCACCTGGTCGGAGCCGATGACCACCCCGGTATGGATGTGACTGAGCAACAGGTTCTGGAACAACCCTTCCGGTAGATTGGCCTGGCGCATGGCCTGGGCAAAACGCTCGCCCACCAGCAGCGTTTGCGAAGCGTGTTTGAGGATCACGCTGTTGCCGGCCATCAGCGCCGGAATAATTGTGTTGACCGCCGTCAGGTAGGGGTAATTCCACGGCGCGACCACCAGCACGGTACCCATGGGCTCACGTTTGATATACCGGCGAAAACCTGCGACCGGATCGCATTCGAGCGCCGCCAGGGCTTGCGGCGCAATGGCGATCATGTGCCGGGCACGCTCTTCGAAACCACGCAGTTCGCCGGCGCCATAGCGCACCGGGCGGCCCATTTGCCAGGCCAGTTCCGGAACGATTTCATCCTTCATGGCCAGCATGGCGTCCACGGCGGCGCTGCAAAACGCCGCGCGTTCGCTCAATGGCCGGCGCTTCCATTGCGCCTGGGCGCGGGCGGCCGCCGCCAGCGCCTGCTCGATCTGCACGATATCGGCGTACTGACGCTCGGCGACGAGCCGGCCATCGACCGGCGAAATGAGTTGAACAGTGTTGGTCATGGTGCTCTCAATAGCGCTCGAAGCCGCGCTGCAGTTCCCAGTCGGTGATTCGCCGGTCGTACTCTTTCTGTTCCCATTCGGCGGTATGCACGTAGTGGTCGATCACCTCGTCGCCGAAGGCCTCGCGCAACATGCTCGACTTCTGCAAGGCGGCACTGGCCTCACGCAAGGTCTTGGAGACCTCAGGCAAATGCTCGTCCACGTAGGCATCGCCCTCGAAGGGCGCAGCGAGTTCGAGCTTTTCATCGATGCCCGCCAACCCCGCAGCGATCAGCGCGGCGAAGGCCAGGTAAGGGTTGAGATCGGCGCCGCCGATGCGGCATTCGATACGGATCGATTTGCTGCCCTCGGCGCACAAGCGAAAGCCTGCGGTGCGATTGTCCCGGCTCCACACCGAGCGGGTCGGGGCGAAGGTGCCTGACTGGAAGCGTTTGTAGGAGTTGATGTAGGGCGCAAGAAAACAGGTGATGTCGTTGGCGTACTTGAGCTGCCCGGCCACCCAGGCACGCATCAGCTTCGACATGCCGAACTCGGCCTTGGCGTCGAAGAACAGCGGTTTCTTCGCGTTCTTGTCCCACAGCGAATTGTGGATGTGGCTGCTGGAGCCGGCGGCGTCATAGCGCCACTTGGCCATGAAGGTGATCGCCTTGCCCTGCAGCTGGGCGATCTCCTTGCACGCGTGCTTGATGATGACGTGATGGTCGGCCATGGTCATGGCGTCGGCGTAACGGATGTTGATTTCTTCCTGGCCCGGGCCCCATTCACCCTTGGAATTTTCCACCGGGATGCCGCTGGCCTGCAGGTGCTTGCGAATCGCCCGCAGCACCGGCTCTTCGCGGGTGGTCTGCAGGATGTTGTAATCCTCGATGTAGTGCCCGGCGGTTTTCGGCTTGTGGTAGTTGCGCTTGTGGATGGCTTCGTAGCTCTCGTCGAACAGATAGAACTCCAGTTCCGAGGCGAACATGCCGGTGTAGCCGCGTTCACGCAGGCGCTCGACCTGTTTTTTCAGGATCGCCCGCGGACTGTGGGGCAGATCCTGCCGATGGTGATGGTCCAGCACATCGCACAGCACCAGCGCCGTGCACTCAAGCCAGGGCACCTTGCGCAAGGTGCGCATGTCGGGCTTGAGCACAAAGTCGCCGTACCCTTTGCTCCAACTGGCGGCGGCATAGCCCGGCACCGGCTCCATGTCGATGTCGTCGGCCAGCAGGTAGTTGCAGCAATGGGTTTCTTCATGACCGCTGTCGATGAAAAACTCGACCTGGAAGCGCTTGCCCACCAGGCGGCCCTGCATGTCGACCATGCACACCAGTACGGTATCGATCTCGCCGGAAGCGGCAGCACGCTTGAGTTGGTCAAAACTGAGTAACGGCTCGGTCATCACGGCAATCCTGCGCAAATTGTCTGGGCCTGTCTGAGATAGCTGTTGCAGACGCTCTCCAGAAAAACCAACAACTGCCGCCGCGAGCATCGTAGGCAATAAGCTGAGCGTAAGCTTAGCCTACTGTCGCTTTTCGCAAGTTTTTGCTGCGCGGGGTGTGTGACCCTCTACAGTCGTTGAACGGCGACTTTCGAATCCTGGAAGAGGAGGGGCGGCATGCAACGATTTACGGGCGGTTGCCTGTGCGGCAATGTGCGGATTGTGGCGTCGGGTCAGCCTTACCGGGTTGGCCTCTGTCACTGCCTGGACTGCCGCAAGCATCACGGTGCCCTCTTTCACGCTTCGGCGATTTTTCCTGAGGACGCGGTGACGATAGAAGGCGAAACCCGGGATTACGCCGGGCGCTATTTCTGTCCGCGCTGTGGCTCGTCGGTGTTTGCCCGCACCGCCGATGAAATCGAAGTGAACCTGGGCTCACTCGATGCCCCTGACCAGCTGGTGCCCACTTACGAAAGCTGGACGGTGCGGCGCGAGGCCTGGTTACCGGCGTTCCCGCTTGCTCGGCGGTATGAGCGCGATCGCGAGGGCGGTGGTCGATCTGAAGGCTGAGTCGCGCTGGTGCCATGGTTCTTGCTGTCCGTTAGGCGACATCTCCTGGCTTGTTAGCGTTAGTCGGTAATCTGAGGGCGCGCTAGAGTGGTCGCAACATTTCCGGCCGCCTGGATGATCCTGATGACCCGCCCCCGTTTCCTGCCCGACAACTTCACCCTGACCCTGATTGGCGTGGTCCTTCTCGCCAGCCTGCTGCCCGCCAGTGGCCAGGTGGCCGTGGGCTTCGGCTGGTTGACCAACATCGCCATCGCGCTGCTGTTTTTCCTGCACGGTGCAAAACTGTCCCGCGAGTCGATCATTGCCGGTGCCGGTCACTGGCGCCTGCACTTGCTGGTGTTCGGCCTGACCTTTGTCCTGTTCCCGCTGCTGGGCCTGGCGCTCAAGCCTTTGCTGTCACCGATGATCGGCGCGGACCTGTACATGGGCATGCTCTACCTCTGCGCGCTGCCGGCCACGGTACAGTCGGCGATTGCCTTTACCTCCTTGGCGCGAGGCAACATCCCGGCGGCGATCTGCAGCGCGGCGGCGTCCAGTCTGTTCGGCATCTTTCTCACGCCGTTGCTGGTGACCTTGCTGCTGGACGTGCACGGCGAGGGCGGCTCGACCCTCGACGCCATCGTCAAGATCAGCGTGCAGTTATTGCTGCCATTCATTGCCGGGCAGATCGCTCGCCGCTGGATCGGCGCCTGGGTGGCGCGCAACAAGAGCTGGCTGAAATTCGTCGACCAGGGCTCGATCCTGCTGGTGGTATACGGTGCCTTCAGCGAAGCGGTGATCGAAGGCATCTGGCACCAGATTCCATTGCGCGATCTGGCCGGGCTGGTGGTCGCCTGCTGCGTGGTGCTGGGTCTGGTGTTGATGGCCTCCACTGTGCTGGGCAAGGCCCTGGGTTTCAACCAGCAGGACCGCATCACCATCCTTTTCTGTGGCTCGAAGAAAAGCCTGGCCACGGGCGTGCCCATGGCCCAGGTGCTGTTCGCCGGCAGCACTATCGGCGTGTTGATTCTGCCGCTGATGCTGTTCCACCAGATCCAGTTGATGGTCTGCGCGGTGCTGGCCCAGCGCTTCGCCAATCGCCCGGAATCGGTGCCGGAATTGATGGGGCAGGTCGACCCTTGATGGTAAGTCGCTGTTTTAAAATAAAATAATTTGGCGAGGGGGTTCCCAGGCGGCGTAAAACTTGGTAAATTGCCGGCCATTCCTGCTGAGGGCCTTCCCCGGCTCTCCAGGCAGCAGCTACAGGGGCGTCGCCAAGCGGTAAGGCAGCAGGTTTTGATCCTGCCATGCGTTGGTTCGAATCCAGCCGCCCCTGCCATATTTCTGAAAAACAGCACTCGTGCATTGCGCGGGTGCTGTTTTTTTCGTTCTGTAAATCCCTGCGCAACAAAACACTTTCCCACGGCACCATATCTCCATTGCAGGCTCGTTCCTCGATCCCGTTCGCCCGTGATGGCGAGTGGATATCTGCAAGAAGCCGATTATGCTCAATGAAACCTTGCAGCGATGCGAGGCCGTCAGCCTGTGTGCATGCTTTGCGCAATCCGTAATCCGACGACTTCAGCCCCAGGGCCTGGGTGCGGCAACAAGAAAGTGGGGTACTCCGGCCTAAAACAAGAGAAAGACGGAGAACACTCATGGCCGCAATCGACAACACCACCACGGGCAGCGCGCCCAACCGCGGGATCACCAGGGAGGAGCGCAAGGTCATTTTCGCCTCGTCCCTGGGTACCGTGTTCGAATGGTACGACTTCTACCTCTACGGCTCCCTTGCCGCGATTATCGCCAAGCACTTCTTCGCCGGCGTCAACGAGACAACCTCCTTCATCTTTGCCTTGCTCGCGTTCGCCGCAGGTTTTGCCGTGCGGCCCTTCGGCGCCATCGTGTTCGGCCGACTGGGTGACATGATCGGGCGCAAGCACACCTTCCTGATCACCATCGTGATAATGGGTGTCTCTACGGCCGTCGTGGGCTTTTTGCCCGGTTACGCAACCATTGGCGTGGCGGCGCCGATCATCCTGATCACCCTGCGCCTTTTGCAAGGCCTGGCCCTGGGTGGCGAGTACGGCGGGGCGGCGACCTACGTGGCCGAACATGCACCCAAGGGCAAGCGCGGCTACTTCACCTCGTGGATCCAGACCACCGCCACCCTCGGCCTGTTCCTGTCACTGCTGGTGATCCTGGCCTGCCGCACAGTCCTCGGCAACGAAGCATTTGAGGCCTGGGGCTGGCGGATTCCCTTCCTGCTGTCGATCCTGCTGTTGATCATCTCGGTCTACATCCGCCTGCAGCTCAGCGAGTCGCCGGTGTTCTTGAAGATGAAGGCCGAAGGCAAGTCCTCCAAGGCGCCGCTGACTGAATCCTTCGCCCGCTGGGAGAACCTCAAGATAGTGATCATGGCGTTGCTAGGCGGTACCGCCGGCCAGGCCGTCGTCTGGTACACCGGGCAGTTCTACGCGTTGTTCTTCCTGCTGCAAACGCTCAAGATCGACGCGCAGACGGCCAACCTGCTGATTGCCGGTTCGCTGCTGATCGGCACGCCGTTCTTCGTCATATTCGGCAGCCTGTCCGACCGCATCGGTCGCAAGGGCATCATCATGGCCGGCTGCATCCTCGCGGCGCTGACCTACTTTCCGATCTTCAATGCGTTGACCCAGTACGGTAACCCCGACGTGTTCGCCGCGCAGGAGAAGAGCCCGGTCACGGTGGTCGCCGATCCCGACCAGTGTTCGTTCCAGTTCGACCCGGTGGGCAAGGCCAAATTCACCAGCTCCTGCGACCTGGCCAAGACCGTGCTGGCGAAAAGGGCCATCCCCTACAAGAACGAGAAGGCTGAACCTGGCACCGTCGCGCAGGTGCGCATCGGCGACAAAGTGATCCAGAGCTTCGAAGGCACCGGCATGCCGGCCGCCGACTTCAAGACTCGCAACGACGCCTTCGTCGCAACCCTCGGCACCGCCCTCAAGGACGCCGGCTACCCCGAGAAGGCCGACCCGGCCAAGACCAACTACCCGATGGTGCTCCTGCTGCTGACCATCCTGGTGATCTACGTGACCATGGTCTACGGCCCGATCGCCGCCTGGCTGGTGGAACTCTTCCCGGCGCGCATTCGCTACACCTCGATGTCACTGCCTTACCACATCGGCAACGGCTGGTTCGGCGGCTTCCTGCCGACAGTGGCCTTCGCCATGGTCGCGGCCACCGGCGATATCTACTATGGGCTGTGGTACCCCATCGTCATCGCGGTGATGACGGCGATCCTGGGCACGTTCTTCCTGCCGGAAACCAAGGACCGGGAGATTCATCACACCTGAGGCCCTGCATGCTTGGAAACACTGCACTGTAGGAGCCAGGCTTGCCGGCGAAGAGGCCCTCGAGGACGCCTTCGCCGGCAAGCTTGGCTCCTACTAGCGAACCAGACGCTGCGTTGCATCTGCCGCACCGCATAATCGTTCTTCGCCGGCAAGTCGGATCGCCGCCCGCTCGCTCTGAGCTCGGACAGACTTGACCGCTATAGCAGTACGGCGCGGATAAATGAGCCTGGCTGAATGCAGCTGAACCCGGAAGTCCCTTGCCGGTGGTCGGGTCCAGGAGTTTGGCCTTGGCCAGTTGGTTGATCAGCGCTTGGCTGGGCTTTTCCGGCGGGACGTTGGCCCGGCGTGCTTCGAGCCATTGGAGCTTGCTGTCCCAGGCTGGGAGCTTTGCCGGGGGTAAAGGGACGATTTCGTTGATTTCGGGGACTGTGGGGTTGGCGTAGGAAGCTCTCGCGAGTATTCGCCATATTTTTTCATAGCGTTCGGCGCGTTCAGGGTCTTCTTGTTGCCCGAGGTAATCCAGCTTGTTAGTAACTGGAGGGCCTCGGAATGCATCGTCCAAGCGGCCGGCGGCTTCGCTGTTACCTGCGGCGACCCCCATCTGGAGTACTTCAAGCGCTTCCCGATACTGCTCTTTGTGTTTAAGGTAAATACCTAATGCGACGGCCGCTTCGTCATGACCCTGCTCGGCTGCACATTGGTACATCTGGACCGCGATCTCCGGTGCAACATCAATCGGGTCGAGCTTATCTCCCACATAGTATTGTCCTTGTGCACTTCCCTGATCAGCAGACCTGCGGTAGTAACGCAAGGCCATTTCCGGGTCCTGCTTCAACCCCGCAGAACCCTGCTGCAAGAAGATCCCCACGAAGTAATATCCCGTCGCAACACTGGCTTCGATCAGTTGTTGGCTCAGGCGCAAGTGTTCATGGCCGTGAAGCTTGAAATGCTGACGCATCGCTCCGTTCTGAAGGTTGATGTTGGCTTTGTAATGGCCGTTTTCGGCGGCGATGCGGTACAGCCGTTCGATCTCGACGTCGACGCTCTTGTCTTGCTTTAGCTGATTGTTCTTCTGCAACCAGCGGGCTTACTGGAACAGCACATCTGTTTCGGCTGAGGGGGGAGGAATTTTTTCGTGGACGCAGGTAAAGGCGAAATTGGCCTTGATTTCGGTAAGTGGATTCACGTGAGGGTTCTTTTTCATATAGGTAAAGGCATTGCGGCTATCACAAGCAGCCAGCAGCAGGCACAAAAGCAAGAGCACGAGACGCATCAGTCGAGATCCTTCGGGTGGCTTTGTCGTAATAAAAATCGACGAGCGAAGCACAGGGCGCATCCTTCTTTTACTGATCGTTCCCACGCTCTTCGTGGGAATGCATCCTGTGAGGCTTCGCGTCACCATTGCGCAGGTGTCGACAGCGGGACGCAGAGCGTTACTGTCCTGTTTGAGCTGGATTTCTCATCCGAGCAGGCACCATTCAACCGCTTGCTCAGATCGTGTGATCTTGTCGGAGAAGGGCCAGATACGTGGCTGGTAACGTTCGACCAGTTGCTTGGGCAAGATCACGCCCTGCTCGAAATACCGAATGCCGTTGCCGTCCTTAACTGAATGGTGGCGAGGTAGCCAGCCAACCTGCCAGTACCCACTTACCGGACAGACTTGACCGCTATAGCAGTACGGCGCGGATAAATGAGCCTGGCTGAATGCAGCTGAACCCGGAAGTCCCTTGCCGGTGGCCGGGTCCAGGAGTTTGGCCTTGGCCAGTTGGTTGATCAGCGCTTGGCTGGGCTTTTCCGGTGGGACATTGGCCCGGCGTGCTTCGAGCCATTGGAGCTTGCCATCCCAGGCTGGAAGCTTCGCCGGGGGTAAAGGGACGATTTCGTTGATTTCGGGGACTGTGGGGTTGGCATAGGAAGCTCTCGCGAGTATTCGCCATATTTTTTCATAGCGTTCGGCGCGTTCAGGGTCTTCTTGTTGCCCGAGGTAGTACATCGTATTAGTGGAAGGATGACCTCGAAATGCGTTCTTCAAGCGGCCTGCGGCGCTCTCATTGCCTCCGGCTACGCCCGTCTGCAGAATCTCGATTGCTTCGGTGTATTTCCCCTCATCCCTTAGGTAAATCGACAGCATGACGGCTGCGTCCCCATTGCCTTGTTCAGCGGCGCAACGGCGCATCTGACGGGCTACGTCTGGCGCGATATCGCTCGGCGCCAGCTTGTCGCCTACATATGCCTGGGCTTGGGCACTTCCCTGATCGGCGGCCTTGCGGTAATAACGTAACGCCATTTCCGAATCCTGCTTCAACCCAGCCGAACCCTGCTGCAAGAAGATCCCCACGAAGTAATATCCCGTGGCAACACTGGCTTCGATCAGTTGTTGGCTCAGGCGCAAGTGTTCATGGCCGTGAAGCTTGAAATGCTGACGCATCGCTCCGTTCTGAAGGTTGATGTTGGCTTTGTAATGGCCGTTTTCGGCGGCGATGCGGTACAGCCGTTCGATCTCGACGTCGACGCTCTTGTCTTGCTTTAGCTGATTGTTCTTCTGCAACCAGCGGGCGTACTGGAACAGCACATCTGCTTCGGCTGAGGGGGCAGGAATTTTTTCGTGGACGCAGGTAAAGGCGAAATTGGCCTTGATTTCGGTGAGTGGGTTCACATGAGGGTCCTTCTTCATATAGGTAAAGGTGCTGCGGCTGTCACAAGCAACCAGCAGCAAGCACAACAGCAAGAGCACTCGGCACATCAGTCGAGATTCTTCAGGGTGGCTTTGTCGTAATAAAACTCAATGAGCGGGGCATAGGGCACGGGGGAGCATTTGTCTTCTTGACGTTTTTTGTTTTCCTTGACGATGTCCTGCCAAGCCTCGAATGCTAGTACCGGATCATCCTGCGCCCCCATCCCATTCGTATGCATATCCCACAACCGCAGCCGCAGCGTCTGGGTCACGCTCGCCCACTCATGGGCAATGTTCAGCTCGCTGTCCACCTGCATGCTGCGGGTGTTGATGTTGGCCGAGCCGTGGGTGGTGAACACGTCGTTGACGATCATCAGCTTGGAGTGGATGTACACCGGCATCCATTTGTCGCCGGCCTTCAGGTCGTTGGCGACCAACGAGCACACATGAACTTTCAGGTTGGGAATGTTCTCCGGAACAAGGGTGCTGTCCTTGATTTGCCGGATGTGCCAATCGAGTTTTTCCTGCCACTGGGCAAGCTCCTGATGCCCGACGCGATCGCTTGGCTCGGGCCGTGGTCGGGGTGGTGCGTCGGCTTTGAACTTTTCAATGCGTTGTAACTTCGTGACTTCGGGAATGGTGTCGGCGCGCCCGAGGCTCTCGAGCATGCGTTGGGTCTTCACCGCGCCCGGGCCGAGGCCTTGTTCTGTGTCATTGGTGATAACGAACAGATGCAGGCTGCCATGCTCCACAGGATCACGCCCGGCTCTGGCCTGGCTGGCGGCGACGTCCTTGATCAGGTTAGCCAGGGGTGGCCAGCGGAAATACTGGTTCTCGATGTAGATAAATTGGGTCGCGTTGTTGACGGCTTGCAGGTAAAGCTTTTCGATATCCCGCTTGCCTTCCTGGGGTTGGGTGCGCAGCAGTTGAGCCAACTGCCGGGTGGCGCCGGGCAGGCATTGAAGATGTGGTCCCACCTGCTTGGCCTGCCGTAAAGCGAGCAGGTCCTCGCCGGTTTCCTTGCGCCAGGCGCTGGCGAAGTTGTGGTGCAGGTGTTCGAGAATCGGCCCGCTGACCTGACTGGAAATATCCTGACGTGGCGTATCACCACGCGGGCCATGGTCGGGTCTGGGCTTGCTGTTCCTGGATCGATTTAGCGCGGTATGCCTGTCAGTGTCCCAGTACTCGTCGAGCATGTTGTGGCCCATGACGAAACCGATGGCACGGTCTGGCAGCTCATAATCGACCAGCACCGTCTTTTGGTGGTGTGACGCTGTAAACCGCAACGCTTGGCGCATATTGGCGCTGATCTGTGGGTCGAGACTTTCATATTTCACCCAGTGGGAAATTTCAGCTCGCTCTTTCCAACTGAAGCCGCGACTGACAAACAGCGGCAGGCCACTCGTACTTCGTTGGGCAGCATCGAGGTCGGCGACTGCGCAATCGGCAAACCACTGCCGATCATAGGCATATTGGTTATCCGTGGAAGGTTGCATCGCTCGGTTGTAGATTCGGTACGGGCCTTTCCCGGGTAGATTGGCTTCACCCGCCCAACCCGCGCTGTTAAACAATATCTCCCAGCCCAATATCCGCACCTTGACGCTTTCCAGAGCCTTGGCCTTGAGCAGTTCACCGATGCATGGTGCCTTGCCATCACGAATGAAAAACATCGACGGCTGAAAACCCCAGCAGATGATGTCGACCGTTTTCGTGGCTTGGGCGATGGCAAGATGAACAGCCTTGAATGTCTCTTCGCCGTTGACCAACGGCTTATAGGTAGCCATCGCGGGGTGATACTCGGTATTGCACACATACCAGGGCGAACAGCAGGTGGCCTCTTGGGTGTGCTGAAGAGCGACCGGGGTAACGATGTCGGTTGGCCTCATGGTGTTTTCCCTTGCTGATCTTTGATTCCTTCCATCACCGCGGCGTACAGGGCCCGATGATCGGTGTGCGAGGTGGGCTCACTCACCTCGGCATTGGTTCGCGAGGGGTGGTTTTGCAAGCCTCGATTGGCCAAGTGCGCCTGTTCGGGATTGCGGTAGTCGGTGGGAACCGGAATCTGATAGGCAACTCCGTTGGCCATCACCAGCCGATAGGTTTGAGTAACCACCTGGTGGTCAATCAACAGTTGCCCGGTCTTGTCCAACACACCTCGCTTGAGTACCGCGCCGTCGGCGTACAGGGTGTAGGGCATGCCTGCCCAGCCTTCGCTGGAAGCGTTTGGGGCTTGCGGCACATTGAGTCGCAGAACTTGTTTGGACAGGCTTTGCGGATAATCTGGATGGGCGGCGGTCATGTTGGCCGGGCCGCTAAAGGCGAAGTGCGCAGCCTTGACCTTGTGGTCGCCCGCCGTCCCCGATTCGATGCCGCCTGCATCGAGGCTGAGATAGCTGCCCCCGCCATTGAGGGCGATTTTCTTTTTCGCGGTGATATGGATTTCGTCTTCGGTGCTGGTAATCGACAGCCCGTGGCGAGCGAGCAGTTCCAGGGAGTCGTTCTGCGCCTGCACGGAGATCGGTCCCTGGTTGGCAAACAGCTTGATCCCCAGTTTGCGCACAAACAGGCTAAATCCCTGGCCCACACCCATGAACAGGCGCTTGACCACGCTGATGTCGGCTTCGCCGCTGGCGTTGAGCATCAGGTTCTCCTGTGCTGCCAGTTGCAGGTGCTCGCCACTGCTCAAGGCGATGCCTTGGGGCGCGCTGAGCAGGATCACCTGAGCCTCGAGTTCGTCGAGTTGCTCATGCAGGAGTGACAATTGGGCCTGCACATCGGCGGGATCAGCGTGGGCCGCCTGGGCGGCGCTGGACAGGCCTTGCAGTTGCTCGCCAGCCTGTTGCAAGCGTCCCAGCGCGGCCTGCATGTCCAGCACCTGCCCTTGGGCCTTGGGCTGCAGGTCGGCACTGATGAACACACCTTTGCCGCCACGGATGGCGCCGTGCCCATCCGTGCGCAACTCAAATCCTTCGCCACGCTTCTGTTTCTTGGCATCCACCAGATGCCCCAGGTTCAGCTGACTCTTGCCACCGTGCTCAGTGCTGAGCTTGACGTGCTCTTCCCCACGGTTGTCCTCCATGCGCAGCTTGTTGTTGGCCGGGGTGCGCAGCACGTTGCGTTTGTAGTTGCGCAGGGTCACGTGGTCCGGGTGTTCGCTGTCGTGCAGGGCGTGGGCGATGTAGGGGCGGTCGGGGTCGCCCTGTTCGAAGGCGATGGCCACTTCGGTGCCGCAGATCAGCGGCAGGTGCAGGCCGTGGGTGTCGCCGGCGTAGAGGCGCGCCTGGCGGAGCCACATGCTTTCCTGGCCGAGCTGCCACGGGTCGCGATCGAACAGGAAGTTGACCTTGTAGCGGCCTTCGAGGTCGATTTCGGCGTAGGGATCGTTGGCTTTGCCGCTGGTGACGCGGGCCGGCAGGGTGCCGGCGATGATCGGTTTGGGCGGGACCGGCGGGCGGAAGCAGACCATTTCCGCGTAGGGGATGGCCTCGAAATTTACTTCGATGCTGCGGTCGCGGGCGGCGCGGGTGTGCAGGGCGGTGATCACCGCGCCGGGGGCAAAGGCCTGGGGCGCGTCGGCGATTTTCAGCACCTGGCCCGGCGCCAGGGTGGCGCTGCTGCTGGCGCCGCGCAGGTGGGTCTGGCTGTTGAGGTAGCGTTCGTGGCGCAGGCGGGCGTAGAAAAAACCGCTTTCGCTTTGCAGGTCTTCGTCCTGATCGAGGCGATCGCCGAGCACGCGGTAGGGTTCGGCGTAGTGGTAGGCCTCGCCGTAGGTGGTGGTCGTGGTGCCGCGGGTCTGGTCGACCTCGCCATCGAGCCGGGCCCGGGCGTCGCGGTGGTGATAGGCACGGAAGTTGATGGATTTTTCCACCACCTGATGACGTGTCTGCAGATCCCACACACCGTCCTCGCCGCTGGCGAAGCCGGCCGGTGCACGCAACGGCAGCTTCACGCCGAACTGGTAGTGGCGCTGGTCGTCGTGGAACTCGACGACGTCGATCTGCAGGCGGTCATCGTGGCTGAAGCAGTACCAGATGCCGACCTCGGCCAGCAGCCGTTCGATGAACGCCAGGTCGCTTTCGCCGTATTGCATGACCTGCTCGCGACGGGGGTATTCGCGCACCAGCTGGAACAGGAAATGCTGGCCGAGAAAGTCATGGCGGCTGCGCAGGATGTGCTCGACGATCTCCGGCACCGACTGATGCTGGTACAGGCGGTACTGGCGGCCACGTGCGAGCAGCGCCAGGCGCGGTTGCAGGGTGATTTCGTAGCGGGCTTCGTCGCGGGAGCTGGACAGGCGCTGGAAGCGGTTGACCATGCCGTACAGGCTGCGCAACGGCTTGTACTCGGGCGCTGGCAGGCCTGGGTAAGGTGGCTTGGGCGGCAGGGGGTAGAGGCTGAAACTGGCGTCCTTGTTGAGCATCTGCTCGGCGCTGAGGTCCTGCTCGGTGCAGGTGAATTCGATACGGTAGGTGAAGGGTTGGCTCAGGTGTTCCTGGCCTTCGAAGGCCAGGACGTCGAACACGGCGTCGAACCAGCGGATGGCGAATTTGTGGCGAGTGTGGTTGAAGAAGATGCGCGGTGTGCTGGACAAAAATCAGTCCTCCCTGGGCTGGATGCATACGGGGAGGTTTGGTTTTCCCCCCTCGTTCAAGCACCCGACAGCTTTCAGGAATCTGATAAAGGTTGGGATAGGATGCTTCTGATGAGCGCGTAGGATGCGTCGGAGATGGCTGCGCGTCGGATCTGTAGGATTATTTTCGGGTTTGAGGAAGGGAGGGCGCGCGGAAACTCTGCTGGCCCACGCCTGTGAGTCTCTGGCTTCGGCCAATGTCATGACCTTGCATTTGGCGGATCATATGGCAGGGACGAGTCGCAATTCCCTGCTGGGGATTTCCCAGGTCATCATGCTGGGCGAACTGGCGGTGAATCGGGCGCTGGATCGGATTGATCGGGCGCCTTCGCCGGCAAGCCGGGCTCCTACAAGGGCATGCCGCTCGTCTACTCGAAGGCACGCTGACGCCTGGACACCTTCAAAGCTGTACGACCCGGAAAACCCGGGTCCGGTTTGTGAGGTGAGACATGTCCAGCGAGTCGACTTTCCAGGGCAATAAACAAGACCCGAAAGATCCGGGCAAATACGATCCCCTGACCCAGCCCGACCTCGAAGAAGACGAGGACGCGCGGGATTGGAGTGAGCGCGACAGGAAGCTTCCCGAAGCAGATGAGCAAACGCCTTTGTCCGATGACAGGCGCTAGAAAAAAGCGCCCGGTGTTAACCCGCCGCACCGCCCAGGAGAACAGCCAATGACCCTATTCACGCCCTTGACGGGTTCGCCTTCGACGCTTGCAGATGCCGACGCCGGCGGTAGGTACCGCGAGTTCTACGATTTGCTGTACAGCAATGATCCGCAAGCAAAAGAGCGGGGCGAACAGTTCTTGCGCGAGCAACTGGCCCTGGCCGCCGAGCTCCCCTGTGACCTGCCCGAAGCGCCAGAACAGTTGTCGTCATGGACGCAAAAACATTGCGCCGCTGTGGCGCGCGACTATGCCATCTACCTCAAGGCGCGCAAGCAGGGCGGGCCACGTCGGTATTTCTCGAACAAGGCCCATGCCCTGTTTTTCCTGCAACGAGTGGCACCGACCAAGGAGGTCGACGGCGCTTGGCTGACCGGTGTGCTCGAGCACTGGCAGGACATGCGTTACAACGGATTGCTGAGCACCTATCTGGAAGAGTTGGGCAACGGTGGCCCGCGGCACAATCACGTGGTGATCTACCGCAAGCTGCTGGCCGCTCACGATTGTGGCGACAGGCAGGGACTACTCGACGAACACTTTCGCCAAGGCGCGATTCAACTGGCCCTGGGGCAGTGCAGCGCGATGTTCATGCCGGAGGTGATTGGCTACAACCTCGGCTACGAGCAACTGCCGCTGCACCTGCTGATCAGCGCCTATGAGCTGCGTGAGCTGGGGATCGATCCGTATTATTTCACCCTGCACGTGACCATCGATAACGTCAGCAGCGGTCACGGGCGCAAGGCGATTGAAGCGCTACTCGAGCTGATGCCCATGGCGCAGGGGAGGGAAGAGTTTTATCGGCGTGTCGCCGTCGGCTATCGACTCAATGACCTCGGGCCGGGCTCGACGGCGGTGATTGCAAGCTTCGATCTGCAACAGGAAGTGGTCGCCATGCTCGAACGCAAGCGCCGCTTCGGCCAGCACATGCATTCCGATTATTGCCAGGTCGAAGGCAAGACCGTCAATCAGTGGCTGGCGACCCCTGGCCATATCGAAGATTTTCTCGGCGCGCTGCAACGCAAGGGCTGGATCAAGCGGCAATGCCCACCCGGGGAGAGTCGCTTCTGGCAATTGATCGAGGGCGATCAGGCGGCCATGTTCGGTGTGTTCAGCGGCTTTGAGAAACAACTGCTGCACGACTGGATTGCCGGTGACTGGCAAGCACCGCAGCGGCGGCCAGCGATACGCCGCGCGCCATTCGACGATGCCCGGGCCGATGAAATCGGCGCAGACGATCCCGAGCTCAATACATTGCAAGAATCCCTGCACGACCAGTCACCGCGACAGCAATTGCAAATGCTGATCCCGTGGCTCTCGGCACAGCGTCATTGTCGGCCCGCCGGACTTTTCGCCACCCGGCGCTTTATCGAATGCGTGGCCCATCTGCGCTGATTTCAGGAGTCATGCATGTCAGTACAACAGATCGCTGATCGGACGTTGCTCGAGCTGGGCCTGCGTCTGGTTGCCAAAGGCTACCGTTTCATCACGCCCACGCCCTTGACCCATGAACGGGTGTGCCAGCGGTGTGCGCCAGCCTTGGCCAAGGACCTGCGCGACGTGTTCGGTTGGTCGATGCCCTTCGAACACACGCTGTTTTCCCAGGAAGAACTGGCTGATCTACAGCAGGCGCACATCGTCGAAAAGGACGGTTCGCTGTGGCGCAGCACGGTGCGCTGGTCGAGCCTTGGGCACTTGTTGATTGCACATTCGGCTTTCCCGACCACGCAGTCCGATTCGGTATTTTTCGGGCCCGACAGCTACCGCTTTGCACAGTTGATCGAAGCTTACTTGCAAAAGTGCTCCGAGCCCGTGCGGCGGGTGGTGGACATTGGTTGCGGGGCGGGCATCGGTGCGCTGGTCGTTGCTCGTGCCCGCCCGGAGGCCGACGTGCTTGCAGTGGATATCAACCCACGGGCGCTGCGGTTGTCGGCGGTGAATGCCGAGCTGGCCCAGGCCTGCAATATCAGTGCTTACCACAGCGATGTATTGGGTAGTGTCGAAGGGCTGTTCGACCTGATCATCGCCAACCCGCCATACATGAACGACAGCCAGCAACGCGCGTATCGCCATGGCGGTGGCGCGTTGGGGGAAGCCTTGTCACTGCGCATCGTCCGCGAATCGCTGCCGCGCCTGCAAAAGGCGGGCAGCTTGTTGCTGTACACCGGGGTGGCGATGGTGGCCGGGACGGATCCCTTTCTTGAAGCCATCCAGGCACAGCTTGGCGACGACAGGTTCAGCTGGACTTATCGAGAGCTGGACCCTGACGTGTTCGGCGAGGAACTGCTCAAGCCCGGATATGAGCGGGTGGAGCGCATCGCCGTGGTGGCGTTGACCGTGACCCGGCGGCATTGATGCGACGCCGGTTCAATTGCCGTCCGCCACTTTGCGTTCTATCTCGGCAACTTTTTGCCTTAGATCCTCGGCTTCCTCCTCGGTGGTTTCGGGGGGAGAGTGCTCAAGCGTCTCATCCTCCTCGGTGGGCGGGGTGTCGGCGGGGGTGACGCGGTCGTCGTTGTTCATGGTGCTTGCCTCCAGTGTCTTCACGTTGGATCGGGGACTTGGCTGGGAGTTCGAGATTTATCGACAAATACCCCAGGGCTAGCCTCTGGACCAACACTCGCTCACCGCGCCGTGGGCACCTTGCACCGGGTCCTGGTCGGGGAACGGAAGGGTGTCGATGCTCTGCTGTTGCGTGGCGCTCGGCGCTTCACGGCAAATGTCGGCATGCTGGCCCGGCGGATAGGCACCGACCACCAGAAAGTCGTCGCTGGAATCCAGGTTGCAATGACCGGTTCCGGCCGGCAACAGCAGCGCATCCCCCGCACTGACTTCCAGCATTAGGCCATCGGGGCCGCCCAGCATCAGGCGTGCATGCCCGCTGGCAATCCCAAGTACTTCATGGCCTTCGGTGTGGTAGTGGTGAAAGTCATAAACGCCATAGCGCCATTGCGGCGGCCAGCCGTTGGCACTGAAGGTTTGCTCGAACAGGGCCGCTGGATCGTCGCCCTGGACAGCGATGGCCTTGGGATAGACCAGTACCGGCAGGCGAGGGTTGTTCGGCACCCAGCCATTGCGTTCAAACATGAATTTTTGCGCGGGAGTACGCGCTTGCGAGCTGGTCATCTGAGATCTCCGCCGTTGCTCCAACGATCTGAAGGCAATCTTTGAAGTGTCTATTGAACAGAGACATTGCCTGGGCACGGGCGGTTCGAAAAATCGCCACTCACAACGCCCGACCATCGATCAGGTGCCATGGATGAAAAAAGGAACCGATGCATCCGCGCCACGCCCTTAGTCATAAGCGGGGTAGAGGCAGATGGACGTGAACATTCAGTCAATTTTCACAGGCTGTGCCGGCTGGAGCCTGGGCAGGGACTATTCAGCCGCCTTCACGGCAGAGGGCACCCACCTGCAGCGTTATGCGGCGCGACTGAACTGCGTCGAGATCAACAGCTCGTTTTATCGCCCGTATCGCGTCCAAACCTACCAGCGCTGGGGCGCCAGCGTGCCGGCCGGTTTTCGTTTCAGCGTCAAGGTGCCCAAGCTGATCACCCACGTACAGCGCCTGCAGGACTGTGACCAGGCGCTCGAGGAATTTGTGCAGCAGTGTTCCGGGTTGGGCGATCGTCTGGGCTGCCTGCTGGTGCAGCTGCCGCCGTCGCTGGAATTCGTCGAAGGGGTGGCCGAGGGTTTTTTCGTCAGTCTCAGGCGGTGTTTTTCCGGGCTTGTGGTGCTTGAGCCCCGACATGAATCCTGGACGGGGGCCGAGGCTCTGCTGGTGCACCATCGCATCGCCCAGGCCGCGGTGGATCCTTCGTGCATCAGCACCGACTCATCGCCACGGGGTTGGCCGGGGTTCAAATACTGGCGGCTGCATGGCTCGCCGCGCATCTACTACAGCCCCTATGACCCGCAGCGGCTGGAACGCCTGGCAGGCGAGATGCAGGCAGCCGCCGCCGATGGGTTGGCTGCCTGGTGCATCTTCGACAACACCGCCAGCGGCGCGGCCTTGGGCAATGCCTTGACGCTGGCGCAATGCCTGGCCGCTAAACGCCTTTGGTAGACGGCAACAGGATCGTCAGGATGCCCAGCAGCGGCAGGAACGAGCACAGCGTGTACACGTATTCGATGCCGTGGATGTCCGCCAGGTGCCCGAGCAGCGCCGCGCCAATACCGCCAAAACCGAACATCAGGCCGAAGAACACCCCGG
The DNA here is from genome assembly GCF_044744285.1 of Pseudomonas sp. NPDC087336. Lineage (NCBI taxonomy): Bacteria > Pseudomonadati > Pseudomonadota > Gammaproteobacteria > Pseudomonadales > Pseudomonadaceae > Pseudomonas > Pseudomonas sp. NPDC087336. The sequence goes on from NZ_JBIUYA010000005.1 coordinate 92,163, forward strand.
CAATCATGCCGACGTTGCCGGGTACCAGTTCCTGGGCGAAGACCACGATGGCAGAGAAGGCCGAGGCGAGGATGAAACCGATGATCATGCTCAACACGCCCGTCCAGAACAGGTCGACATAGGGCAGGGTAAGGGTGAAGGGTGCAGATCCGAGGATCGAGAACCAGATCACCTGCTTGCGCCCGATCTTGTCGCCGATCGGTCCGCCGAAGAAAGTGCCGGCCGCCACCGCGCCGAGGAACAGGAACAGGTACAGCTGCGAACTGGCCACCGACAGGTCGAACTTCTCGATCAGGTAGAAGGTGAAGTAGCTGGTGAAGCTGGCCATGTAGAAATACTTGGAGAACACCAGCAAGGCCAGGACCACCAACGCGAAAGTCACCCGTTGCCTGGACAGGCCATGGGTGGCCTTGGTGCCTTGCTTGAGCTTGAACAGGTTCAGGTGGTTGCGGTACCAGCGGCTCAGGCCGTATTGCACGAGGATGGCGAACACCGCGAACAGGCCGAACCAGGCGACGTTACCCTGGCCGTAGGGGATGACGATGGCTGCTGCCAGCAGCGGGCCGAAGGCGCTGCCGGCGTTGCCCCCGACCTGGAAGGTCGACTGGGCCAGGCCGTAGCGTCCGCCCGAGGCCAGGCGCGCAACGCGGGAGGTCTCCGGGTGGAAGGTCGAGGAGCCTATGCCCACCAGGGCCGAGGCCACCAGGATCGCGCCGAAGCTGCCGACCATGGCCAGCATCAGGATGCCGATCAGGGTGCAGACCATGCCGGCCGGTAACAGCCACGGCTTGGGGTGGCGGTCGGTGTAGTAGCCGACCCAGGGTTGCAGCAGCGAAGCGGTCAGTTGAAAGGTCAGGGTGATCAGGCCGACCTGGGTGAAGGTCAGGCCATAGGTGGCCTTGAGCATCGGGTAGATCGACGGCAACACGGCCTGGATCAGGTCGTTGATCAGGTGCGCCAGGGCACAGGCGCCGATGACGCGCATCACCAACGGGCTGGCCTGGCTGGCCACCGAGGCGGTGGCAGTGGGGGAGGCGGTGGTACTGATGGACATGGGATCCTTCCAGATAAAAAAGCACGGCGGGCACTGGGTAAAAGCGCTAGCCATTTCAGGGTTCAGCGCTATCCTAAGTGCCGTCCGATTGCCTGTCTCGCGCAATTCGGGAATCGACTATCGCAAAAAGGGCATCATGATCAAGTCGCTGGATGAATTCCTCAGGGAGATCGACGGACGAGCCTGTGCCGTGAGCAGCAGCGCTACCGACTATCCGGAGAACTGGGTGATCGAAGCGCATTCCCATCAAGCCCACCAACTGATTTACGCCATCGAAGGCGTGATGGTGGTGCACTCGGGATTGAGCCAATGGACGGTACCGCCCAGCCGCGGGATATGGATGCCGAGCCGGCACATTCACTCGATTCGCTGCGTCGGTCCGTTGAAAATGCGTAGCCTGTTCGTGCGTCCCGAGGCGTTTGCGGACATGCCGAGCGAACCCAGGGCGGTGAGTATTTCGGCGTTGCTCAGTGAGCTGATCAAGGTCTCGGTGGATATCACCGCACCTTACGACGCGGATTCGCGCGAAGGCCGGGTCATGCGCCTGATCCTCGATGAACTGAGGATTTTGCCCACCTTGCCATTGCACCTCCCCCAGCCCTCGGATCCACGGATCAAGGCGGTGTGTTCAGCGTTGCAACGCGATCCCGGCGATGGCTCGACCCTGGCGCACTGGAGCGCACGCCTGGACCTCGACGAGAAAACCATCCAGCGCCTGTTCCGCAAGGAAACCGGGATGACCTTCGGCCAATGGCGTCAGCAGGCGCGTTTGCTACTGGCCCTGGAGCGCATCGCCGTCGGCGAGAAGATCATCGACATTGCCGGGGAGCTGGGATACGACAGCCCCAGTGCGTTTACCAGTATGTTCAAGAAGCAGTTCGGCAAGACACCCAGTCATTTTTTCAGGTAGGTGCTGCGGTGTACCTGCTGCACCGCGTTACCGTTCTTCGTTTTGTAGGAGCCAGGCGCTGCGGTGTGTCTGCTGCTGCGCGTTATCGTTCTTCGCCCGCAAGCCTGGCTCCTACAAGGCATCCATCAGCGCCTCGTGAAAGTAAGCCTTCGATGCCCGGTCGCAGAGGATGAACAACCTCGGCTGCTGCACGGTTGTCGCGTTGATCACGATCACGTTGATGCGCGCCGCCGAGGTTTGCGCCACGGCGCCGGGGCCGAACACCTGGGGGTTCAAATCGACGCCGCAGAGTTTGGCCATGACCTCGGGAAAGTGCTGGCCACTGAGCTGGAACCAGGCATGGCTGTCCTGGCGCGGCAGCAGGTAATTGGCTTGCTGGTCCAACGCCCAGCAGTCCTCTTCATCGGCAATGCGTTGGCCCTGGTCCTGCGCACTGCCCAGCAGCAGGTATTCGGTCTGGGACAGGCGCACGGTATAGCTGCCGTCCACCTGGGCGACGGCGCGGTTGGGCGCGTCCGGCAGCACGAAGTCCCGACTCTGCAAATAGCGCGCGCTGTCGGCGCCGCGAAACCCGACCCGGGGCAGATCGGTCAGGTCGGTCAGCGCACAGGTGGGCAGGAGGGCGAGGGCCGGTTGCCCGGCGCTGTGTTGTTGTCTCAGGCTGGTCATGGCTCAAAGCTCCTGGCGCAGGTTGGAGGGGTCGAAAAAGGGTAAGGGCACCACATCGGCGTGCACCACGCGGCCACCTTCGACGCGGATCGCAATCCGTTGCCCGGGTGTGCTCTGGTCGATGCCCGCGTAGGCCAGGCCAATGATCTTGCCCAGGCTCGCCGAGTACTCGCAGGACGTGACGTTGCCGCTGATGTCCGGACCATTGAGCACCAGATGACCTTCCAGCGGTTGCGCGCTGTCCTTGGGCAAGGTGAAACCCACCAGTTTGCGTGTTTGCGGCTGGGCTTCGAGGATGTCCACCGAGCGCCGTCCGACGAAGAACGGTTTGTTGCGACTGACGGCCCAGCCCATGTCGATTTCCGCAGGATGGGTCATGCCGTCGGTGTCCTGGCTGATGATCACATGGCCTTTTTCCAGGCGCAGCAAACGCTGGGTCTCCACGCCGAACGGGCGGATGTCATGGGCCTTGCCGGCCTCCATCAGCGCGTCCCACAGCTTGAGGCCATGGCGCGCCGGCACATGGATTTCATAACCCAGTTCGCCGACAAAACCGACTCGCAGCAATCGGGCCTTGATCCCGGCCACGGTGCCTTGGCGCACGCCGAGGTAGGGGAACGCTGCAGCGCTCAGGTCGAGGTCGCCGCAGACCTTCTCCAGCACTTTGCGCGAATCGGGCCCGGCGACATTGACCGCGCAGATCGCCGCCGTGACGTTGGCGACGTCCACGTCCAGGCGCCATTGCGCGTTCCACTTGAGCATCTGCTGGTAGATGCGATCCACGCCGCTGGTGGTGGCGGTGACGTAGAAGTGGTTGTCGGCGAAACGCGCGCAGACGCCGTCGTCGATCACCACCCCGTGCTCATTGGTCATCAGCGCATAACGGGAGCGACCGATCGGCTGCTTGAGGAAGGCGAAGGTGTACATCCGGTTGAGCAGTTCGGCGGCGTCCGGGCCGCGCACATCCAGGCCGCCCAAGGTCGAGACGTCGATGATCCCGACCCTGTTGCGCACATGCAGGGCTTCGGCTTGCATGCACGCCTCGCGGTCCCTGGCATCGCCGTAGTAGGCCGGACGCTGCCAGATGCCCGCCGGCATCATCTTCGCACCGGCTTGCAGGTGCCGGGCATGCATGGGTGTTTGTCGATACGGATCGAACGCTCTACCTGCGACGTGGGCCAGTTTTTCCGCGACAAAGGGCGGGCGCGCGGTGGTCACGCCGGTTTCGCTGATATTGCGTTGAGTCGCCCAGGCCACCAGGCGCGCGGTCGGCAGCGCCGAGTGACGCCCTTGCGAAGGGCCCATGCCCACCGTGGAATAACGCTTGACCAGCTGCACGTCGCGATAGCCGATGCGCGTGGCGTTAACGATGTCCGCCACTTGCAGGTCCTCGTCGAAATCGACGAAATCCTTGCCCTTGGGGTGGGGGAAGATCGGCCAGTTGAAATTGACCCGCACCTCGCTGCCCAGCGGCGCCCGGTGCACACCGACCTCCAGCCCTAGCGCAGAGGCGGCATCGGCACCGGCATTGACGCCATCGGCGATCACGTTGTCGAGGCGGTGACGGCCATTGACGGAGCCTGCGACCGTGAGGTTCTGCGGCAGCCCGCTGAGGGTGAATTCGGCGCGCTGATCATCGTAGGCCAGCTTGCCACCGGCCTGGCACAGCAGTTGATAGACCGGCATGTAGCCGGCGGACATGCACAGCAAGTCGCAGTCCAGGCGTTGCCCGCTCTCGGCGACCTGGCCCTGGGCAGTGATCTTGCGCACGTCGACACCGTTGACATGACGCAGGCCTTTTTCGTGCAGGGCTTCATACACGGTGCTGTTGCGCAGGCAGGGGATCTTGCGCTGCGCCAGCGCGCCCAGCAGGGCCTCATCGCCCGGGCCATGGCGCAGGTCCACCACCGCGGCGACTTCCACGCCCTGATCAAACAAGTCCAGGGCGGCGAGGTAACCGTCATCGTTGCCCGTCAGCACCACCGCGCGCTTGCCCGGCTTGACCGCGTACAGCTTCATCAGGCGCTGTGCGGCGCTGGTCAGCATCACGCCGGGCAAGTCGTTGTTGCGAAACACCACCGGCTGGTCGAACGCACCGCTGCACACCAGGCACTGTCGCGCGCGTACCTTGTACATGCGTTTTCCCTGGATCACCGGGAGGTAATTGTCGGTGAACCAGGCGTTACAGGTCGCCTCGGTGAGGATGCGAATATTGGCGTGCTGCTGCACTGCCGCAAGCAGTTCGCCGCGCAAGGCGTCGGCGCGTTTGCCCGGTATATCGAAGCGGGCATAGGTCAGTGAACCACCGAGGACCGGCTGTTGTTCGATGAGCAACACCTTGGCCCCGGCATTGGCCGCGGTCAGTGCCGCGTGCAGCCCGGCGGGACCGGCGCCGATCACGGCCAGGTCGGTGAACAGGTAGGCCTTGTCGTAATACTCGGGCTTGAACGTCAGGTCGAGTACGCCCAGGCCGGCCTTCTTGCGAATGATCGGCTCCCAGACTTTCCACATGCCCTTGGGCTTGTAGAACGAACGGTAGTAGAAGCCCACTGGCATGAACTTGGAAAATTTGCCCAGATAAGCGTCGCGGTCGTTGTCCAGCGAGCCGTTGACGTTCTGCGCCGTCACCTGCAAACCGGCCGCCAGCGCGTGTGCATCGGCCAGTACGTTGGGCTCTTGGGGCAATTGCACCAGGCTGTTGGCATCTTGCCCGGCCATGGTCAACGGGCCACGCGGGCGGTGGTATTTGAACGAGCGGGAAATCAGGAAACGTCCGTTGGCGAGCAGGGCGCTGGCGATGCTGTCGCCTTGCAGGCCCTGGTAGGGTTGGCCATCGAAACTGAAATCGAGCGGCTGGTCACGGTCGATCAGCAGGCCCATCGGGGCGGGTAGGCGATTCATCCGGCGATCTCCTGTGCGGCGTTGAAGTTGACGCGGGCAGTGAAAAGTTCTTTGGGGTCGAAGGTGCGCAGGATCTCGTCGGTCACGGTGTGACGTTCGGCGAGAAACCAGTAGCTCGATGGCGTGTGCATCCACCATTCGCGCACCACGCCGGCGAGGTTGTCGGTATTGAATACGTAGTCGGCCCACTCGGCATCGCTGCAGCGCAGCGCGTCGGGCATCGGCTTGAACTCGCCGCCGTAGGTGAATTCGCTGATGTTGCGTGGCCCGTTGAGCGGGCAAATGATGATTTTCATGGTCCGCTCTGCCTCAGTGACTGGCCGCCGTAGCGCCCATTTCGTTGACTTGCCGGAAGGTCGAGAAGCGTTCCAGGCCGAAGGGCTTGATCAGCTCCGGTACCTTGCCGCCGCTGGCCACCAGTTCGGCCATGGTCTTGCCGCAGATAGGCGTCGCCTTGAAGCCCCAGGTGCCCCAGCCGGCGTCCAGGTAGTAATTTTTCACCGGCGACAGGCCCATGATCGGGCTGTAGTCCGGGGTCATGTCGGTGATCCCAGCCCACTGGCGCATCAGCTTGGCGTTGGCCAGGAACGGGAACATCTCGATGGCGTGGGCCAGCAGGCTTTCCTTGAGGTCCAGGGTCGATCGGGTGTTGAACAGCGGGTACGGATCGGAGCCGCCGCCAAACACCACTTCACCGCGGCTGGTCTGTTGCACGTAGCAATGCAACGCCGAGGAGCTCACCAGTGGATCGAGGAAGGGTTTGAACGGCTGGGTGACCATGGCTTGCAGCGGGAAGGTCTGGATCGGCGAGCGGATCCCGGCCTTGGCCATCAGCAGCGAACTGTGCCCGGCAATCGCTTGCACCGCGCAGCCGCACTTGATGGTGCCGCGATTGGTTTTTACGGCGGTGATTGCGCCGTTCTCGATGATCAGGTCCTGCACTTCGGTGAGCTGGTGGATCTCCACGCCACGCTTGGCCGCCTGCTTGGCGTAGCCCCAGGCCACCGCGTCGTGGCGCGCGGTGGCACCGTCGATGTGCCAGAGGCCGGCGATAACCGGCAGGTGGCCGGGGTCGAGGTTGAGGCTGGGCACCAGTTCACGGATCTGCTGGCGGTCGATCATTTCCGTGCGACCGCCGAAGTGCTTGTTGACCTCGGCCCGCTGGCGGAACGAACGCACGGTGGCATCGGTGTGGGCCAGGGTCAGTTGGCCGCGCTCGGAGTACATGATGTTGAAGTCGAATTCGTTGGACAGGCCCTGGAACATCCGCACCGATTCGGCATAAAAACGCACGCCTTCGCTGGTCAGGTAGTTGGAGCGGATCACCGCGGTGTTGCGCGCGGTATTGCCGCCACCCAGATAGGACTTTTCCAGCACCGCGATGTTGGTGATGCCGTGATATTTGGCGAGGTAATAAGCGGTGGCCAGGCCATGGCCACCGGCACCGATGATCACCACGTCATAGCTGGATTTGAGTTCACGCGGTTGCGGCAGATCCACTTCGACCGGGTACTCGGAACTCAGCCCGTACTTCAGGAGATTGAATGGCATACGGCCTCCGATGGGCTGTGCTGTTGCATAAGGGCTGCGGTCACGGTGTTTTTCATCAGGAAGGCAATGGTCATCGGCCCGACACCACCAGGTACCGGGGTGATCGCCGCGACCTGGGGCAGGGCACTGTCGAAGTCGACATCGCCGACCAGGCGGCTGCGACCGGCGTCGTCGATGCGATTGATGCCGACGTCGATCACCACCGCACCGGGCTTGAGCCAACTGGCGTCAATCAGGCGCGGACGTCCCACGGCGGCAATCACGATGTCTGCCTGGCGGCAGAGGGCCTGGGGGTCGGGGCTGCGCGAATGCAACACCGTCACCGAGCAGTCGGCCTTGAGCAGCAGCGCCACCATGGGTTTGCCGACGATGTTCGAGCGGCCGATCACCACGGCGTGCTTGCCGCGCAGATCGCCGCAGGTTTGCTCCAGCAGGTACAGGCAACCGCTGGGTGTGCAGGGCGCGAGCACCGGGCGGCCCTGGCTGAGGCCGCCGACGTTTTCACTGTGGAAACCGTCGACGTCCTTGCCCGGATCGATGGCTTGCAGCGCCCGCAGTTCATCGACATGAGCGGGCAACGGCAGTTGCAGGAGAATGCCGTGGATCGAGTGATCGGCATTCAGCCCGGCGATCAGGTCGAGCAGCTGTTCGGTGCTGGTGTCTGCAGTCAGCCGATGTTCCAGGGAGCGGATGCCGACCTCTTCTGCGCGCAGGATCTTGTTGCGCACGTAGACCTGGCTGGCCGGGTCGCTGCCGACCAGGATCACCGCCAGGGCCGGCTGGATGTCTTGTGCGCGCAGGCGCTCGACGTCCTTGCGGACCTCGATCAACACCCGGGCGGCGGCGGCTTTGCCGTCAATCAGTCGGGGGGCGTTCACCGGAAGATCACCGTTCTGTCCTGGTTGAGGAAAACCCGGTGCTCCAGGTGGTACTTGACCGCCTTGGACAGGGCTACGGTTTCGGTGTCACGGCCGGTGGCCACGAGATCATCCGGCAGGTAGACGTGATCGACCCGCTGCACCTCCTGCTCAATGATCGGACCTTCATCGAGGTCGCTGGTGACGTAATGAGCGGTGGCGCCGATCAGCTTCACGCCGCGCTGGTACGCCTGGTGATATGGCTTGGCGCCCTTGAAACCGGGCAGGAACGAATGGTGAATGTTGATCGCCCGACCGGAGAGTTGCTTGCACAGGTCGTCGGAGAGGATCTGCATGTAGCGCGCCAGCACCACCAGTTCGGTGCCGGTGTCGTCGACCACCTTCATCAGCTCGGCTTCCTGGCGGGCCTTGGTGTCCTTGGTGACCGGCAAATAGATGAAGCGAATGCCCTCGCGCTCGGCCATGGGCCGAAGGTCCAGGTGGTTGGAGACGATGGCGGTGATGGTCATGTCCATCTCGCCCTTGTGGTAGCGGTAGAGCAGATCGGTGAGGCAGTGGTCGAACTTGCTCACCATCAGTAGCACGCGCATCGGTTCGCGGGTGTCGTGCAATTCCCAGTGCATGTCGAAAGCCTGGGCGACGTCACTGAAACCGTCCTTGATCTGCTGGATATCCCCCACGTGGCCATCGTTGAAGCGGAACACCGCACGCATGAAAAAGCGGCCGCTGAAATCGTCGTCGAATTGCGCCATCTCCCCGATGTAGCAACCGTTGTCCGCGAGGTAGGTGGTGACGGCAGCGACAATGCCGGACACCGCGGGACAGGTGATCTTGATGATGAAAGGGTTCTTTTCGTGTTGCATGACACGTCCTCGGGATGATGGCGGCAGCTCATCGCATAGCGAAAAAATGTCAGCGGACAACGAGGCTCATTCCTTGAGCGCATTTTCTTGTTGGGAATAAAATATTCCTGTTGGTGGCTTTATAGGGGAATGACGGCAGTGCGTCCAGAGGTTTTGTGAAAGTTTTTTAACTGGTGGGAATTTTATTGGACGATCGATGCGCTGTACGAATGCCTGTCGACGCTGGACCTTGTAGGAGGCAGGCTTGCCGGCGAAGGGGTCCTTGAGCGTTGCGGTGGTCTTTCGGACGCCTTCGCCGGCAAGCCGGGCTCCTACGAGGGTGGCTTCGCCTCGCCTCTTGCGCGCATGAAATTAAACCTGTATTTTTTCATGAAATTAAAACTATAAAATTTCATGGAGCCGGTAATGTTTCAGCAATCCACCCAGCATGTCGCCAGCTACTACGCCTACACGTGCGCCGATCGCCTGGACAATCGGGCGGCGTTGGAGGGCGAACAGGACACTGATGTGCTGATCATCGGCGCCGGCTTCAGTGGTTTGCACACGGCGCTGCGACTGGCCCTGGCCGGCAAGCGCGTGACCCTGCTGGAGGCCAGCCGGGTGGCCTGGGCCGCGTCGGGACGTAATGGTGGCCAGGCCATTCTCGGTTGGTCCTGTGACATGCCGCCGCTGGAAGCCGCGCTGGGTCATGAGCGCGCGCGGCGGTTGTGGGACGGCATGCGCTGGGCGGCAAAAGAGTTGCGCGAATTGCCCGTGCGCCACGGTTTCGATTGCGACTACCGGCCCGGCCACCTCTGGACTTCGGTGATGCCGCGGCGGGTCGGCCTGTTGACCGAATGGCAGCACGAGGCCAGCCACAAATGGGGACATGACGGTTTGCGCTTCATCGAGCGCGCCCAGTTGCCCGAGTGGGTGGCCAGCGAGCGTTATCAGGCCGGTTTGTACGACCCCGAAGGCGGGCATTTGAACCCGCTGAAACTGGCCCTGGGGCTGGCCGCCGCGATTGAGCAGGCCGGTGGTGTGATTCATGAACAAAGCAAAGCGTTGAATTATCGCGAGGAGGACAATGGCTACTTGGTGACGACTGAACGCGGGCGTATCCGCGCCGAGGTCCTGGTACTGGCCTGCAATGCCTACCTTGACCGGCTCGACCCGCAGCTTTCGAGTTGCGTGTTGCCTGTCGGCACTTATCAGGTGGCAACGGCGCCGATGTCCGAGGCGCAGGCGACCGCGCTGCTACCCAGCAACGTCTGCGTCACGGACAACCAGTTCGTGCTCGATTACTTCCGCCGCACGCCGGACAACCGGCTGCTATTCGGCGGCGGCTGCACCTATCTGGGTGGCATGCCCAAAGACATCGCCGGCGCCACCCGACCGTGCCTGGAAAGGGTGTTTCCACAATTGAAGGGCATTGAGTTGGAGTACGCCTGGGGCGGTCACATCGACCTGACGCTCAAACGTACGCCCGACATCGGTCGGCGCCGCGACCTGTACTGGTTGCAGGGCTATTCCGGCCACGGCGTGCTACCGACCCTGGCCGGGGCACGGGCGGTGTCCGATGCCATTCTCGGCCAGCCGGATGAGCTGGCGTTGTATCAGGGGTTGAGCAACGGCAGCTTTCCCGGCGGCAAATACATGGCAGCGCCGCTGGAAGCCATCGGCAAAGCCTGGTACCGGCTGCGCGACAGCATTTGAATCGGCCATTTCTGGAAGCTTTTAGATGGACATGCAAGAAGAGATTTCGGCGCTGGCGATCCTGATCCAGGATCTGCGCAAGCACAAGAAGTACACCTTGAAGGATCTGGCCGACAAGATCGGCCGCTCCGTGGGTTTTCTTTCCCAGGTCGAGCGCGGTTTGTCCCGCCCCACGGTGGCGGACTTGACCGCCATCAGCGAGACCCTCGGTGTGCCGACCACCTATTTCTACAGTCTGCCCAAACCCATGGCGCTGCCCTGGGTGACCCGGCCGGATGAGCGTCGCACGTTGTATTACGCCGATGGCATCACCGACATCCTGGTCTCGCCAAAGATGCGCGCGTCCTTTTCCATGCTCGAAAGCCAGCTGGAGCCCGGCGCCAGCAGCGGCGACCGGCACATGAAGGACAGCTCGGAGCAGGGCGGCTATGTGCTGGAAGGGGAACTGACCCTGTGGCTGGATCAGGACGAGCCGGTGACCCTGCGCGCCGGCGACAGCTTTCAATTGGCCAGTCATGCCCATTGCCGCTACGGCAACCTCTCGGACCAACTTACCCGCGTACTTTGGGTTTACACCTGATAAAAACAACAAGGAACAAAATGATGGATGCTGTGTGCTCTGATCTGTTGGCCGAAGTGCGTGGGTTTCGTCAGCGCTACCCCGATGTGCGCCATGTCGACCTGATTTCCCTGGACATACCGGGGCATTTCTACGGCAAGCGCTACCCGATCGAAATGCTCGAAAAAGTGGCCGCTGGCAGCGCCCTCAAGTTGCCGCAAAACTGCGTGTTGCTCGGCACCCAGGGCGGGCTGTTCAAGATCGGCGACTACTGCTTCAACGATGGCGATCCGGACGCGCTACGTCGGCTGGTACCGGGCACGCTCAAGTTGGTGAGCTGGGAGAAGCAGGCGCTGGGGCAAATGCTGATCACCTCCGATGGCACGGAAAAACCGATCGTCTTCGAGCCCCGTGAAGTCCTCGCGCAGGTGTTGGCGCGACTTGGCCGCAAAGGCATTTTCCCGGTGGTGGCGTTCGAGCTGGAGTTCTATCTGTTCGATAGCCGATTGCGCGATGGATTACCGCAGTTTGCCCGCGACCCGCTGACCGGGGATGCGGACGACCAGCCGAACATGCACATCGAACGACTCTCGCGATTTGCCCCGGTACTCGACGAAATGGTCGAGACCGCGCGTGCCCAAGGCATCGATGCCACGGTGATCACCGCCGAACTGGGCCCTGGTCAGTTCGAGATCAATTTCGGTCATCTGGACGACGGCCTGCGCGCCGCCGACTGGGCAGCCCTGTTCTGCCGCAGCACGCGAGGCGTGGCACTCAAGCACGACTACCGCGCCAGTTTCATGGCCAAACCTTACTTGCAGCACCCCGGCAGTGGCATGCATGTGCACGTCAGCTTTTACGACGAGGCGGGCAACAACCTGCTGGCGGCGAACGGGCAACGAGCGTTGCGACATGCGGTGGCCGGTTGCCTGGATGTGTTGCCGCACTGCATGCCGATCTTCGCGCCGAACCACAACGCGATGCGTCGCCTGAGCGCTACGGTGAACGTCGCCTCGCGCGCCAGTTGGGGTTTCGAGGATCGAGACGCGTGCCTGCGGGTGCCGGAGTCGGACGCCAGGAACCTGCGGGTCGAACATCGCCTCGCTGGCGCCGATGCCAACCCGTACCTGGTGCTCGCCGCGATCCTGGTGGGGATGGAGCAGGGCCTTGAACAGGGGCATGAACCAATCGCCCCGCTCAACGAAGATCGCAACAGTGGCATCGACTTTCCACTGGAAATGCTCGAGGCCGTGAAAGCCATGCAAGGCAATCAAAAACTGCGTGAAGGCCTGGGTGCGGAATTCGTCGATGTGTACTGCGAGAACAAGCGCCAGGACCACTTGGCTTTCCTGAACGACATCAGTGCGCGGGAGTACCGCTGGTTCCTGTAGTTAAGATGGTTTCGAGGTTAACCGTAAAAAATGTCTGGATATATAACAGGTTAGAGATTTTAGTAACTGAACGGTTAATCAAAATATCTTGTTACAGGGCGAAACATTGCGTAATATCCGCCCCGCGTTCACCACCACGGTTTATGCATTTTTAAGTCCCGGGCGTCCATCAGCTGCCCGGGATTTTTTTTGCGTGCGGTTTTTTCAGTGTCGACCTGCCATCAGGACCTTCGTCCCCAGCACGTAGAGTGATTGCCTTCCTGAAATCCCTCGAAGTCTCGATTGCAAAACTCTGAGTCCAGGTTTAACGCTTGACTAATTATCACAGGCACAAAAAGCCCGGCTGATCAGGCCGGGCTTTTCGTTAGTACGGTGAAGCGATGGATTCAGGCGATGCTGTTGCCTTGCAGGCGGTCGGAGCCATCGGCGGCGACGGTGTTGCCTTGCAGGCGGTCGGAGCCATCGGCAGCGACGCGATTTTCGATCAGGCGGTCAGAACCACCCTCAGCCACGCGGCTTTCAATCAGTCGATCCGAGCCGCCTTCAGCGACAACAGGCGCAGCAGAAGTAGCGGCAAAAGCGTTAACTGCAAAAACCGAGAAAGCGATGCTGAGGAGGGTTTGGCGTTTCATGATCGTGTGCTCCGGGGTGTTGTGGGTTGGTATGGAGCCAATGTTACGCCGCAGAGTTTTTAAGAGAACTTCATTGAGTTAATGGTGACTATTGACGCAGTCAATGGAGGATTCGGTGATCCCACAGGGTTCGAGGCGTTAGCGCGATATGAGCCCGTGATCAATCGCGTACTTGACCAGCGCCGCTGGCTTGTCGATGTTGAGCTTGCGCCGAATGCTCAAGCGATGGGTTTCCACGGTGCGCACGCTGATGTCCAGTTCCCGGGCCATTTCCTTGTTGTTGAGGCCCTGGGCCATTTTCGCCAGCACCTGGCTTTCCCGTGGTGTGAGTTCGTTGTCGGTGTTCCTGTCGGCGATCAGCCGTTGGGCGATGTCGGCGCTGTAGAAGGTTCCGCCGCTGGTGATGGCTTCGATGGCGGCGATGATTTCCCGGGACGGCGCGTTCTTCAGCACGTAGCCGCTGGCACCAGAGCGCACCGATTCACTGACGTATTCGTAATTGTCGTACATGCTCAGAACCAGCACCTTGAGCGACGGGTACTGGCTGCGCAGCACGCGGGTCAGCTCCAGGCCGTTCATGTCCGGCAGGCTGATGTCGACCAGCAGCAGGTCGGGCTGGCAGCGTCCGACCATCTCGATGGCCTCGGCGCCGTTTTCTGCTTCGCCGACCATTTCCAGGGGCGACATCACGGCCAGTAGCGCCTTGATGCCGTCGCGGACCAGGGAGTGATCGTCGACCAGGGCGACGCGGATCGGGGAGGGCAGGTTCATGCACGGTTCACTCTTGTAGTTTTGCGCCAGGTTTCATCGGCAGCCGTACGTCCAGCTCGCTTCTGCCCGGCATCGAGATCAAATCAAAGCGCCCGCCAAAATGCTCGACGCGTTCGCGGATGTTACGCAAACCAATGCCGGCCTGGCGACGTTCGACTTGGGCAACATTGAAACCGATGCCGTCATCGACCAACGTCAGCCGCACGGACTGTTCACAACCGCGCAGGCTGATGGACACGTTTTTCGCCTGGGCGTGACGTTCGATATTGGTCAGGCCTTCCTGGACGATGCGGAACAGCGCAACAGCGGCGCCGTCGACCAGTTGGCAGTCGAATTCATTTTCGTTATAGGTCACGGTCAAGCCGCTGCGCTGCTGGAATTCCGCGGCCAATTGGCCAATGGCGGCTGGCAGGCCGAGGGTATCGAGCAAGGATGAGCGCAGATCGTGGGAGAGACTGCGCACTTCGCCGATGGCATCGCCCAGGCGCTCGGTGGCGTCCTTAAGCGTGTTCAAGCCTTTGTCGTGGTTTTGTCCGCTTTCCAGCAAGTGGCTGGCCAGTTCGAACTGGAACTTGATCGAGACCAGCACCTGGCTGATACCGTCGTGCAGCTCGCGGGACACCCGCGAGCGCTCTTCCTCCTGCAGGCTGACGATACGCTGGGTCAGGCGCTGGAGCTTTTTGTCCGCCAGGCGATGCTCGCTGACATTGAGGGTCATGCCGGTGGCGAAGACAAACAGCACCGCCACCAGCGCCACCACGGCGATCGCCATCATGGTCTTGCGGATGCCTTGGGCCACTTCGGCACGGGCTTGCTGGGTGGCGCGCTCGACATCCTCAAGGTAGATGCCGGTACCGAGCATCCAGCCCCAGCGATCGAGCATCACCACGTAGGCCAGTTTGTCAGTCACCTGGCCGGAGGAAGGTTTGTTCCAGGCGTAGCGTTGAAAACCTTCGCCCGACTGCGCGCTTTTGAGCAGTGCCTGGATCACCGGCAGGCCGTGCGGATCTTTCATGTCCCACAGGTATTTTCCCACCAGTTCCGACTGGCGCGCGTGCATCAGGCTGCGGCCTTCATGGTCGTAGACGAAGAAATAGCCGTTGATGCCAAAGCTGAGTTTGCGCAGCTCCTCCAGCACCTGTTGCTGGGCGCGTGCGTCACCCTGGCCGTTGTCGTACAGCGGCTCGATCAGGCTCTTCGCCATTTCGACGTAGTTTTTCAGTTCCGCGCGCTTGCTCATCAGGATGCTGTCTTCGATCAGCTGTGCCTGTTGATCGCCCAGTTGGCGATTGAGGGAAATCACCAGTGCGCAAATGACCGCAATGGCCAACACCAGCGGCAAAATGCCGAGGGCGACGATCTTGTGTTTGAGCTGCATGTTCACTCCTGGCCCGCGCGAGGGGTGGGGATCATATGCCAAAGAGAGGCATTGTAGGAGCGAGCTTGCTCCGGGCGGCGATCCGACGATGGTATTTCAGGCGCTGAGTGGCGTCGGCTGTACCTTTTTCGCGAGCAAGCTCGCTCCTACAGGGGTGGGGGTCATCTACGTAGAACTACGTAGAGATCGCGTACGTAGTAACGCGGATTTATTTGTGGACGACATGCGCGGATATTGGGCCAGCTCCGCACAGCGGACACAATTATAAAAATTACCGCCGCAGTCACGAGCTGTCGGCAGGAGACCCTCTATGCCCCGTCTGGCTAAACACCTCGCCTGGTTTGCCGTGGCTGTCCTGGGAGCGATCGCGCTTAGTGTCGTGGCCCTGCGCCGCGGCGAAGCGATCAACGCCCTGTGGATCGTCGTCGCAGCCGTCGCCATCTACCTCGTTGCGTACCGCTACTACAGCCTGTTCATCGCCAACAAAGTGATGCAACTGGACCCCAATCGCGCCACTCCCGCCGTGCTCAACAACGATGGCCTGGACTTCGTGCCGACCAACAAGCACGTACTCTTCGGTCACCACTTCGCGGCCATCGCCGGCGCGGGGCCGCTGGTCGGTCCGGTACTGGCGGCGCAGATGGGCTACCTGCCCGGTACGCTGTGGCTGATCGCCGGGGTGGTGCTGGCCGGTGCCGTCCAGGACTTCATGGTCCTGTTCATGTCCACCCGCCGCAACGGCCGCTCGCTGGGCGACATGGTTCGCGAAGAAATGGGCCGCATTCCCGGCACCATCGCGTTGTTCGGTTGCTTCCTGATCATGATCATCATCCTCGCGGTGCTGGCGCTGATCGTGGTCAAGGCCCTGGCCGAAAGCCCTTGGGGCATGTTCACGGTCATGGCGACCATCCCGATCGCGATGTTCATGGGCATCTACATGCGCTACATCCGTCCGGGTCGCATCGGTGAAATCTCGATCATTGGTGTGTTCCTGCTGCTGGGCTCGATCTGGCTGGGCGGGCAGATTGCTGCTGACCCGGTGTGGGCCAAGGCCTTTACCTTTACCGGCATCCAGATCACCTGGATGCTGATCGGTTACGGTTTCGTGGCTGCCGTTCTGCCGGTTTGGCTGATCCTGGCACCGCGTGACTACCTCTCCACCTTCCTGAAAATCGGCACCATCGTAGCCTTGGCCATCGGCATCCTGGTGACCATGCCCGAGCTGAGAATGCCAGCCCTGACCCAGTTCGTCGACGGTACGGGCCCGGTGTGGAAGGGCGGTATGTTCCCGTTCCTGTTCATCACCATTGCCTGTGGCGCGGTATCGGGTTTCCACTCGCTGATCGCATCCGGCACCACGCCGAAATTGCTGGCCAGCGAAGGTCATGCCCGTTACATCGGTTACGGCGGCATGCTGATGGAGTCGTTCGTGGCGATCATGGCCATGGTCGCGGCCTCGGTGATCGATCCGGGCGTGTACTTCGCCATGAACAGCCCTGCGGCGATTGTGGGCTCCGATGCTGTTTCGGTGGCTCAGACGGTCAGCAGTTGGGGCTTTGCGATTACTCCGGAAGCGCTGCAAGCCGTAGCGAAGGACATCGGTGAAACCACCATCCTGGCCCGTGCCGGCGGTGCGCCGACCCTGGCGGTGGGTATCGCGCAGATCCTGCACCATGTCCTGCCAGGTGAAAACACCATGGCGTTCTGGTACCACTTCGCGATCCTGTTCGAAGCGTTGTTCATCCTGACTGCGGTCGACGCCGGTACCCGTGCCGGGCGTTTCATGCTGCAGGACCTGCTCGGCTCCTTCGTGCCAGCGCTCAAGCGCACCGAATCCTGGACCGCCAACCTGATTGCCACCGCCGGTTGCGTGGCCATGTGGGGTTACCTGCTGTACCAGGGTGTGATCGATCCGCTGGGTGGCATCAACACCTTGTGGCCGCTGTTCGGCATCTCCAATCAGATGCTGGCGGGTATCGCGCTGATGCTCGGCACCGTGGTGCTGATCAAAATGAAGCGTCAACAGTATGTGTGGGTGACTCTGCTGCCAGCGGTATGGCTGCTGATCTGCACCACCACCGCCGGTTTCATCAAGCTGTTCGACGCCAACCCGGCGATCGGCTTCCTGGCCCTGGCGAAAAAATACAGCGATGCCCTGGCCAACGGTCAGGTGCTGGCGCCGGCCAAGAGCATTGACCAGATGCAGCACGTGATTTTCAACGCCTACACCAACGCCACGCTGACCGCGCTGTTCCTGTTCGTGGTGTTCAGCATCCTGTTCTTTGCGCTCAAGGTCGGTATCGCCGCCTGGGGCACCAAGGAACGCACGGACAAGGAAGCACCTTTCCAAGCGCTGCCGATGCCTGATCATGTTCAATGACCTCAGTCGCCTGGGTAAATACCTCGGTCAGGCCGCGCGCCTGATGGTGGGGATGCCCGATTACGACAACTACGTCGAGCACATGCAAAGCAAGCACCCGGACAAACCGGTGATGGACTACGAGGCGTTCTTCCGCGAACGCCAGGAGGCCCGTTACGGCAGCAAGGCCGGACCGAAGTGTTGTTGAATGACTAAAGAAACCCGGCCGAACAGGCCGGGTTTTTTGTTTGGTATTTCGCGTGTTGGATTGGGTTTACCTCTTTTTCGGCGTACATATCCATTCCTGCGGTAACGGCCACCCAGGGTTTCGCTCCTACAGCGAGTCACTTGGAAAGCCCCAAGTAACCAAGGGCTCTTGCCCCTGGCGTTCGGTGCAACAGCAGAAGCGAGGCGGCCTTATAGCCGACCTCATTCCAGGTGTGTCCGCGATGTGATCGTTCCCACGCTCTGCGTGGGAATGCCGCCAGGGACGCTCCGCGTTCCGCTGTCGACGCATGACGTGAGCCCTGCGCAACGGTGACGCGCAGCGTCACAGGATGCATTCCCACGCAGAGCGTGGGAACGATCATGTGTTCACTTGAAATCAGGTCGGCTTTAAGGCCGCCTCGCTTTGGCTTTGGATCTGGGCGACCCACGGAGCAATGCCACAGCGAGGCACCAAGTGGTGGGGCTGCGCGCTTCATCGGCGCGTGCCGCTTCGATGGCGGCTCAAAACCGGCTTTGAAGGTAAAGCGGGATAGCCGTTTGTCAGGCGTATCGGTATGCTCAGCGCACAGTCCGAATGCCAATGATAAAAAACCACAGTGACGCCATGAGCTCATCAGAAACGCGTGCGAATATCCTAGCGCTGTATCCGGAAGACTCCCGCGAGGCAGCGGCGCTGCTCAAGCAGGCCGTGCCCCTGATGGTTCGCCATAACATCCCGCCCAATCCCGTGCACTACGCACTCTGGTACACCTACAGCAAGGGCCAGGACCCGGAGCTCAATCGCCACCTGGACCGGGTGGTCAGAGACTTCGACGGTTGCCCGCCAGAGGCTGCAACCCGGCTGTTTCGCCAGTACATCATTCGTGACGAGCTCGAGGAGGCCCGCGGCGAACAGCATCAGGTCATCAGCCTGGTCGATGGCATGGAACGGGATGTCTCGCGCAGTGTGGAAGGCAGTGTCCATTTTCAGAACCGCTTGGGGCAGTGCCTGGAAATGCTCGACGAACCGGCCAGTGATCGCCTGCCGGGCATCTTGAGCGAGCTGCAGCAGAGCACCCGGTTGATGCAGAGCCAGCAGGAACACTTCCTCGCGCAGCTGCACTCGGCGCAGGACGAAATCAAGACCCTGCGCGACAAACTGCAACGCGCGCAACTGGCCGCGACCCTTGATGGCTTGACCGAGCTGCTCAACCGCACGGCGTTCACCCGCCTGCTGGAGCAGGCGCTGGGCAAGCCTTCCCGCGGGGTAGCCTTGGTGATCCTGGATATCGACCACTTCAAGCAATTCAATGACCAGTACGGTCACCCACTGGGCGACCGGGTCCTGCAGCATGTCGCCCAGGTGCTGCGCGGCGCGTTGCCAGCCACTGCTTTTGCCGCGCGTTACGGCGGCGAAGAATTCTGTGTGGTCCTGCCCGATTGCGCCGACCTGGGCGTTGCCTGTGCCTTCGCCGAGCACCTGCGCCTGAAGGTCCAGTCCCTGCGCATCAAGGCGCGTGGCACCGACACCGTGCTGGACACCGTGACCGCATCCTTCGGTGTGGCCCTCGCACAGCCCGGTGAGCACCTGGAAAGCCTGCTGACACGCGCCGATGACGGGCTGTACCAGGCCAAGCGCAGCGGGCGTAATCAGGTGTGTGCCTTGTAAATAGGGGCGGCGACCACCTTATCCGACCTGAGACTGATCACCTCAGACTCGTTGCACGGCCTCAGGCCAAAATTACAGTGTCCTAGCCCATTTCCTACAATTTTGTGGGATCTCGCCGACTTGTGATAGTTGCCTTCCGTCTGTAATTTGCTAACTCGGCACAGGCGATGCCAAAGGGGTTTTGATGCTCGACATTTTGCGTGGCACACCACTGTGGGTTTACGCAGTTTTTTCAATCGTGACGTATTACGGCGTCATGGCCTGCTTCAAGAATCATGAAACGAAAAAATCGTTACTGCTGACACCGGCGATATTCGTCGCCATCTCCCTAGCCTCGCTGAAAATCTCCCAAGGATTTGTGGTTCCCCTTTCGGTTTATGCGCTGGGGTTGCTGGTTGGGTGGTTGCTGGCTTTGCGTTTTTACTCGTTCCACAACGTGAAGCATGAGGGTGAGAGGCTAGTGCTGGATGGCACGATCAGAGTGTTGCTTGTGTATTGGTGCTTCTTCGCCTGGCGTTACTACAGCGTTTACCAGGAGACGGTGCATCCGGAACTGGCCAACGAAGTTTCGTCAGTCGCCTGGTCGTCACTGGGGTCTGGGCTTATCAATGGTTTGATAGTTGGACGGAGTTTCAGGTTATTGCGTTTTTTCAAGTCCGATAATGTGCCAGCGGTATCTTCTAAATGACGGCTTATCTGGAGGCTTGCCCCTGGGTGTTGGCCGAGTTGCCCGAAGAGGGAGTGTCAGGTTAATTGATCTTGACTGACACTTCCTCTTTGCCGGATCGCCGCGCCGCCGCTCCCAAATAAGATTATTGCCAGGCGCGAAACCGCTTATCGACCGTCGACGCTTCGCGGCACACCAAACGGATTGCTGTCGCGCAGTGCCTCGGGCAGCAGCGCATCGGGGAAGCCCTGGTAGCATACCGGCCGCAGGAAGCGCTCGATGGAGGTCATGCCCACCGAGGTGAAACGGCTGTCTGACGAGGCCGGAAACGGTCCGCCGTGCACGCTGGCGAAAGACACCTCCTGCGGATGGGCGAAGGCGTTGACGACAATCCGCCCGGTGCGTCGCTCCAGGATCGGCAGCAAACGACGGGCCAGTCCGAGGTCCTCTTCTTCAAGGTGCATGGCGGCGCTGAGCTGACCGCGAAGCGCACGGGCGACCGCGAGCATTTGCGCCTCATCCTCGACCTTCACCAGAAGGGCTGCCGGGCCGAAGACTTCCTGGGCCAGGACTGTTTCGTCGAGAAAGCGCTGGCCGTCTACCTCAAGCAAAGCGGCCTGGCCGTCAAGCGCTGCCGTGGCGGCCAGGCCTTCGGCAGCGGGCCTGGCACCGGCGCCGTGCAGCTTGTCCAGACCGCTCAAGTAGGACCCATGAATGCCCGGCGTCAGCATCGGACGTGCCGGTGCCGCGGCCACGCGACTGATCATGGCGGCGCGCAACGGCTCGAAACCGGCCCCGGCGATGGCGATCAGGATCGCCGGTTTGAGACAGGCTTGCCCGACATTGACCAGCATGCGCTCGATAAAACCGTCGCCGATCTGCGCGCCACGCTCAGCCAGTGCCTGGGGCAGGATGAACGTGGGGTTGACGCTGGCCATCTCGGTGAACACCGGGATCGGCTCAGGGCGTTGTTGCGCCCGGCGATAGAGCGCCATGCCACCCTGCTCGGAGCCGGTGAAGGTCACCGCCTTGATCAACGGATGATCGACCAGGGCTTCGCCGATCGCGTTGCCGGCGCCGCGCACCATCGAGAACACGCCTTCAGGCAAGCCGCTGTCCTGCACCGCCTGGCGGATGGCCCGTGCCTGGATTTCCGAGGCCCCTGGGTGAGCGTTGTGGGCCTTGACGATCACCGTCGCGCCCGCCGCCAGGGCCGCGGCGGTGTCGCCTCCGGCCACCGAGTAGCTGATGGGGAAATTGCTTGCGCCAAACACCGCCACCGGGCCGAGAGCGATACTTTGCAGGCGGTGATCCATGCGCGGGCGCGGCTGGCGTCCGGGCTGGGCCGGGTCGATCGCCACCTGGAGGAAGCGTCCCCGGCGTACGACCTCGGCGAATTGCCGGAACTGGCTGGCGGCCCTGGCCGCTTCACCCTGCAGCTGTACTTCGGGCAGGCCCGTTTCCAGCGCGGCCCGTGCAGCGAGCGGCTGGGCGACGGCATCAAGATTGTCGGCGATGCGCTCCAGAAATGCCGCGCGCTCGGCGAGCGAGGTATGGCTGTAGTGGTCAAACGAGGCGTCGGCGAGCTGCGCCGCCATGTCCACTTCGACCGCGCCACCGAAGGCGAAATCCGGCTCGATCAGCTGATGGGTGGCGGGGTTGAGCGCTTTCATCGTTCCGGCGCTGGCGGGGACTTCGTTGGCGCCGAGTAACAGGTTACCAGTCAGTTTCATGGGCGTGCTCACGACTTGAGGGTGGCGATGAGTTGCTCGGTCGTCACGATCGAATGGGCGAAGGTCGGGCCGTTCAGTTCATGGGCGGCGTGCATCATTTCCGGTTTGAAAGCGGCGGTTGCATCGCGCACCAGGGTGACGTGGTAGCCCAGTTCCTGGGCGTAACGGGCGGTGGCCTCGATGCAGGTATTGGCCAGCAGGCCGACGATGATCACGTGGGTGATGCCTTTCTGCTTCAGGCGAAAGTCCAGGTCGGTGTTGGCAAAGCCGCTCGACCCCCAATGCTCCTGGACGACGATATCGCCTGGCTGGGGCGCGAAATCGGGGTGCCATTCACCGCCCCATTCGCCGCGCGCGAAGTGGTGCATGTGCTGGATCTTGCATTGGGTGGGACTGGGGTGATCCCAGTTCTCGTAGTCGCCTTGTTCCCAGCGACGGTGCGGTACGATGAACACCGGCAGGTCGAGGGCGCGGACCGTGCGGTCGAGGGTGCGCAGGTTGTCGAGCAGGCCGACCTGCTGGGCGACCGGCTCGAGCAGCGGGAAGATCTTGCCGCCTTCGGACAGAAAATCGTTGTAGGGATCGACCAGCAGGTAGGCGGTTCGAGCCAGAGGGTAGGTGGTGTTGGACATGACGAATGCTCCAGTGAAATGGGCTGAGCGATGCCATCGGCTTGCCTTGGCAGTGTGTAGATATGATAATCATAGTTACTTGAAAAGAGGCAAGCCCGTATGGCGTTAAAAAAGACTAGCCCTGAAACCTTGTGTCCGATTGCCCGGGCCGAGGACATCGTCGGCGATCGCTGGACCGTGCTGGTGTTGCGCGAATTGTTCATGCGCAATCATCGCTACGATGAAATCCAGGCGCAGACGGGCGGCACCCCACAGATGGTCGCGGCACGCCTGAAAAGCCTGGAGGCTGACGGGATGGTCGAGCGCCGCGCCTACAGCGAGCGGCCGCCACGCTACGAGTACCACCTCACGGCCAAAGGGCAGGCGTTCTATTCCGTGGTCCTGGCCTTGCGTGCCTGGGGTGAAACCTGGTGCAAGTCGCCGCAAGAGGGCCTGGCCGTGCGCTATACCCACCAGCGTTGCGGGCAGCCCGCCGGGCTGGGACCGCTGTGCGATCATTGCGGTGAGCTGTTGCGTCGGGATGAACTGGCCAGCGAGCCGAGCGCGGCCTATGCCCTGGAGCGCCAGGAACGACGCGAGGCCTTCAAGCGCGGGCCGGTCGGCAAATCCGCGCAGTGAAGTCGGCGTCTTTTACTATTCGTTGCACTGATAGTGATCATCATCCATCACAAGTTCTGTTGTGGCCGGCAAACAGGGAACATGGCGTGCATTGAAAACGCTTATCCGGAACCCTGTGATGAAGATGTTGACTCGACTGGCGCTGGTCGCCCCCTTGCTGCTCTCGGGGTGTGCCTCTGCCCCCAATGACCCGACACTGACGCTGCAGACGAAAAAGGCACCGGCGGATTACGCCCACTGTGTCTTGCCGAAACTGCAGGAAGACGCGTTGAGCGCAACGATCTCGCAAACCCAGCGCAGCTATCGAATCGTCGTTTCGAGCAAAGTCGCCGCCGACGATGTGCTCGAGGCGTACAAGGCCTCGAACGGCGGCAAGGTGTTCCTGTACGAACGCACGTTACTGGCCTCGACGTTCGGGCCATCGCGCCTCGAACGTGCGGCCCAGGCGTGCCTTTAAGCAAGCCCCTGCATCTGGCCTCTTCCCCCCCGCATCGGCGCGCTGCAATAGCGCGCCGAAGCTGTCTGGCATTGGGTTTCCCCCGGGTTTTTTTCCAACTGATCGAACGTTCAATTGTGTTGCATCGGGCACGTTCGTCTCGATATAGTGGCCAAATAATATCAACTATAAACAAGCCGTCAGCACAGCTGTGGCACGCTGTGCTGGCTGACGTACCGCTCATTCGAGAATGCTCATGCCTAATCGCTCCCTGCACTTCAAGCTGTTCTGGACCGCGTTGATCGGCACCGTCGTCGTCATGGCGCTGCTCCTGGGTTCCATTGCCTATATCGCCTATGGCAACTCCGTCAAGGAAACCTCTGCCCTGGTCGAGACCATCGTCAAGGCCAATGCCAAGGAAGTGGAAGTCGAACTCGGTGCCGGGTTTACCGTGGCCGAGTCGCTGGCCAGTGTCGCCACGGCGATGCAGCAGCAACAAGTCGACCGCAAGACCGCCGATGCCCTGACCCGGCAACTGTTCGAAGCCAACCCCAGGCTGGCGGGGCTCGGCCAGTATTGGGAAGCCAATGCCTTCGATGGCAAGGACAGTGAATTTGCCAACCAGCCGCACCACGACGCCTCGGGCCGTTACCTGACCTACTGGAACCGTGCAGGAGGCACGGTGAAAGCCGAGGCATTGAGCGGCTACGTGCCGGAAAACGCCGACAACCAGTATTACTACCGGCCGCTGCACACGCGTCAGCCCTGGGCTTCCGAACCCTTTGCCTACAGCGGCGGCAGTGGTCAATCGGTGATGATGGTATCGATCATGGTGCCGCTGTTGCAGGGCGGCAAGGCGCTGGGTGTGGCCGGGGTGGACATTCCGCTGGAAAGCATCAACCGCCAGCTCTCGACCATCGATGCCTTCAAGGGCTATGGCGCCCTGGTTTCCAGCGACGGCCTGTATGCCAGCCATCCCGACGCCAAGCGCCTGAGCAAGCCGGCCGACGAGTTGCCGAGCGCCGCCAGGGACGCGATCAAGGCGGGCCGCTCCTACAGTTTCCAACGCGATGGCTGGGGCTATGTGCTGCAACCGGTGCGGATCGGCAAGGCGCCGAACAACTGGGCGTTGATGGTTGCCTATCCGCTGGCCGAAGCCATGGCCGGCATCAATCACTTCCTCTACACCGCGGTGGTCATCGGTCTGGTGGCGTTGCTGGTGCTGGCCATTGTGCTGTGGCATCTGTTGGCGTGGCAGATTCGGCCGTTATCGGGCCTGACGGTCGGCATCCAGGCCTGGGGCGGCGAGCTGGGCCTGCGTTTCCAGCAGCGCAGCGGCGATGAAACCGGCAAGCTGGCGGGGGCGTTCAACCAGTTCATCCAGCGCCTGGGGGACCTGGTGGGATCGATCCGCCAGAGCAGCACCACCTTGATGCAGATTTCCAATCACCTGGGCGACACGACCCAGGCCGTCGCCGAACGGGCAACCTCGCAACACACCGCCACCGAGGAGATGGCCAGCGGCGTCACGGCGTTGGCGCATTCGGTGACCGAGATGTCCCAGCAAGCCGAAGACGTGGAGCAACTGGCGCGCAACACCGAAGTACTGACCACCAACATTTCCGGGGAGATGAGCCAGACCCTGGCCGGCATTACCCACATCGACCAGACCATGGACGTGGTGGCCGGCGCGGTGGGCGACCTGGAAAAACGCTCACAACAGATTGCCGGGATCATCGCGGTGATACGCAGCATCGCCGACCAGACCAATCTGCTGGCCCTGAACGCCGCGATTGAAGCGGCGCGAGCCGGGGAGCAGGGACGTGGGTTCGCCGTGGTGGCGGACGAGGTGCGGCAACTGGCGGAACGTACCAGCCGCTCGACCGGTGAAATCGGCGAGATGATCGGCGCCATCGGTTCGGATGTGCGCAACACCGTGGCCAATGTGCAGCAGGTCGGCGAAGCG
Organism: Pseudomonas sp. NPDC087336; assembly: GCF_044744285.1. Lineage (NCBI taxonomy): Bacteria > Pseudomonadati > Pseudomonadota > Gammaproteobacteria > Pseudomonadales > Pseudomonadaceae > Pseudomonas > Pseudomonas sp. NPDC087336. Next base: position 117,702 of record NZ_JBIUYA010000005.1, read on the forward strand.
GTGCGCCAGGGCGTGGTGCAATTGACTACTTCGGCCCAGGGTGTCGACCAGATCCGTCAGCATGCCCAGGACATTCTCACGCGCATCAGCGAAGTGGCGCGCCAGACCCAAAGCCAGGCGGCGACGGGCGAGCAACTGTCGGTGGCGATCCAGGGCGTCAGCCGGATCTCCGAGCAGAACGACCACGCGATCCGCAGCCTGCTCGAACAGTCGGTGCAACTGCGCGATCAGGCCGGGTCGCTGAGCCAGCAACTTACGCAATTCCGCGATTGAAAAAGACCTGAATTTTACGGCTGCACTTGTACCCCTGTAGGAGCGAGCATGCTCGCGAAGAACGTCCGGACAACGCGTCCATTCAGACAGCACGCGTTATCATTGACGTCCATCGCTAGCATGCTCGCTCCTACAGCGGGCTGCCGTGCTGCTACGCAGCGTCAACTCAAACGGCAACACCACATGCCGCTGAGCCAGCGGTTTCTTTTCGATCAGCGCAATCAACATCTCGACGGCTTTCTGGCCGAAGACTTCGGCAGGTTGCGCGATGGTCGTCAGCGGTGGGTCGCAGTACGCCGCGAAAGGAATGTCGTCAAAACCTACCAGCGAAATGTCCTCGGGCACCCGCAAACCCTGTTGCTTGATGCGTTTCAATGCGCCGATAGCCATTTCATCGTTTTCGCAAAACAGTGCAGTGGGGCGCTCGGGAAGCTGCAGCATCGTGGCTGCGCCGTCATCACCGGCCTTCAGACTGAAATCACCGTGACAGATCAGCGCCGGGTCGCTATCGATGCCGGCCTGACGCAAGGCATCCTGATAACCGGCCACGCGATCGCGGGTCAGCGGGCTGCTTTTCGGGCCTTTGATCAGGCCGATGCGGCGGTGGCCCAGTTCGATCAGGTGTTCGGTCATGGCCTTGGCGGCCGCGCGATTGTCCAGGCTGATGGACGGATGTCGGCCGCCTTGAATCACCTCGCAGGCGTTAACGATGGGCGGCAACTCGGCGTTGGGGAAGGGCGCTTCGAAGGGGTCGTAGGCGCGCAATTGAATCACGCCGTCGGCCTGATGGTTGTACACCAGCTCGGCGAATTCCCGTTCGATCTCCTCGCGGCCCTGGGTGTCGCACAGCAGCAGACGATAATTGGCCGCCTGGGCCGCCTGTTGCGCGCCGCTGATGACCCGGGCGAAAAAAGTGTTGGCGATGGCCGGCACCAGAATCACCAGGTTGCCGGTGCGCCGGGAGCGAAACTGCACCGCCATCAGGTTCGGCCTGTAGCCGGCCTTTTCCACAGCCGCGTTAACCTTGTCCCGCGTTTCGGGCAGCACACGCTCAGGCGATTTCAGGGTTCTGGACACCGTGGCCACCGAGACGCCGGCCAGCCTGGCTACTTCACGGATATTGGACAAAGTCACCTCGTTATCGAACCGCGCGGCCGGCGAGCTTAACGCAGTTGGCCATGGGGCGGAATGTTCATCGATTCTAATCCCGGGTTTGACAGGCGCCCAAACTGAGCCTAAATTTCCGCCACGATGTAACCGGTTACATCATGACCGGATTGTCCGATCAAGACAGAGATAATTGCGATGAGCGCTGCAGTGCCAAAAATAAGAATGGGATTCGTCGGGGGCGGCGAGGGCGCCTTCATCGCTCAAGCCCACCGTCAGGCCGCCGGGCTCGATGGCCGTTTTGAGCTGGTGTGCGGCGCTTTCAGCCGCGACCCGCAAAACAACCGGAACACCGGCGCGGTACTGGGCTTGCCGGCCTCGCGCTGCTACAGCGACTGGCAACAGATGATCGAGGCCGAGCGTGCGTTGCCCGCCGAGCAGCGCATGGAGCTGGTGGTGATCGTCACGCCCAACCACTTGCATGCACCGGTTGCCAGCCAGGCGCTGAGCGCGGGCTTTCATGTGTTCAGTGAAAAACCGGCGGCACTGAACCTGGCCGAATTGCTCGCGCTCAAGGACGTGGTCGAGCGCAGCAACCGCCTGTACGGCCTGGCCCACACTTATCTGGGTTATCCGATGGTCTGGCAGGCGCGCGACATGGTGCGCAGCGGCGTGATCGGCAAGGTGCGCAAGGTCATTGTCGAATATCCCCAGGGCTGGCTCAGCCAGGATGTGGCCGGGCAGGGCAACAGGCAGGCGCAATGGCGTGACCGACCCGAACAGTCCGGTTTGGGCGGCTGCATCGGTGACATCGGCACCCATGCCTTTTCCCTGGCCGAGTTTGTCGCCGATCAACCGATCCAGCAGCTGTGCGCGATGTTGGGTGTGCACATCGCGGGCCGTCAGCTGGACGATGACGCCTCGATGCTGTTCAAGATGGCTGGCGGCGCCAGCGGCGTGTTGATCGCCAGTCAGGTCTGCGCAGGCGAGGAAAACCCGCTGAAGATCCGCGTCTATGGCGACAAGGGGGGGCTGCAATGGCGGCAGGAAGAACCCGCGAGCCTGATCCACCGCGCCCTCGATCAACCCATGCGCATCTTGCGTTCCGGCGTCGGCCAGCCGTGGCTATGCCAAGCCGCCAGCCAGCGCATGCGCTTGCCGGCCGGGCATCCCGAAGGCTACCTCGAGGCCATGGCCAATCTCTACGGCGACCTTGCCCGCGCCATCCGTGGCGAGGTTGCGGGGCACGATGCACCGGGGGTACCCGGGATCGACATCGGCCTGCGCGGCATGGCGTTCATCGAAACCGTGATCGCCAACCACCGTGGCGACGCCAAGTGGACCGAACTGGTCTGCACCCCATGACTCTGGAGACTGCCGTGACTGACACTGCCCCAACCGGCCTGCGTGGCCCGGGGATTTTCCTCGCGCAATTCATGTCCACCGAAGCGCCCTTCGATACCTTGGCCAACATCGCCCGGTGGGCGGCATTCCAGGGTTACAAGGCCATTCAATTGCCGACGCTGGGCACACAATTCATTGACCTTGCGCGCGCCGCCGAAGACCAGGGCTACTGCGACGAATTGCAGGCGGTGTGCGCCCAGGCAGGCGTCGAAATCAGCGAGCTATCGACGCATCTGCAAGGCCAGCTGGTGGCGGTGCATCCGGCGTTCGACACGCTGTTCGATGACTTCGCACCGGCACATTTGCGCGGCCAGCCCCAGGCACGCACCGACTGGGCCATCGATCAATTGAAGCTGGCGGCACGTGCCAGCCAGCGCCTGGGCCTGAAAGCCCACGCGACCTTTTCCGGCGCGCTGCTCTGGCCCTACATCTACCCATGGCCGCAGCGGCCGAGTGGCCTGGTCGAGCAAGGTTTTGCCGAATTGGCCAAGCGCTGGTTGCCGATCCTGGACTGTTTCGAAGAGGCCGGCGTCGACCTTTGCTACGAGATTCACCCCGGCGAAGACCTGCACGACGGCGCTTCATTCGAGCGCTTCCTGGAGGCGGTCGATCACCATCCCCGCGCGGCGATCCTGTATGACCCGAGCCACCTGCTGCTGCAGCAAATGGATTACCTGGGCTTCATCGATCGCTACCACGAGCGCATCCGCATGTTCCACGTCAAGGACGCCGAGTTCCGGCCCGATGCCCGTTCCGGTGTCTACGGCGGCTATCAGGGCTGGGTCGAGCGGCCGGGGCGTTTCCGCTCACTGGGCGATGGCCAGATCGACTTCAAGTCGATCTTCAGCAAGCTGACCCAATACGATTTTGCCGGGTGGGCCGTGCTGGAGTGGGAATGTTGCCTGAAGGACTCCGCGCAGGGCGCCGCAGAAGGAGCGGCGTTCATCGAGCGACACATGATCAGCAAGACCCGGAAGGCGTTCGACGATTTCGCCAGTGTGTCCTCCGACGCGGCGTTCAATCGACGACTGTTGGGGCTACCTGACGCCTGAACACCTTCTCTCGCACAAAAACAACAATAAGACGGAGACTTTCATGACCACGATGACCACGATGACCGCGCGGCTAAGCGCAATGATGTTCCTGCAGTTCTTTATCTGGGGTGGCTGGTTCGTCACCCTCGGGACCTTTCTCGCCAGTAACCTGGGCGCCACCGGCGGGCAGATCGGCATGGCGTTTTCGACCCAGTCATGGGGGGCGATCATCGCGCCGTTCGTGATCGGTTTGATCGCCGACCGCTTCTTCAACGCCGAGCGCATTCTGGCGGTGTTGCACCTGGTGGGCGCGGTGTTGCTGTATCAATTGTATCGGGCGCCGGACTTCAGCACCTTCTATCCGTACGTGCTGGCCTACATGATGATCTACATGCCGACCCTGGCCCTGGTCAATTCCGTCGCGTTCCGCCAGATGAGCGACCCGGCACTGGAGTTTTCGCGCATCCGCGTGTGGGGCACCCTCGGCTGGATCGTCGCCGGCGTGGTGATCAGCTTTGTGTTTGCCTGGGACTCGCAAGCGGCGATTTCGTCAGGCGGGTTGCGCAACACCTTCCTGATGTCGGCGATTGCGTCACTGCTGCTGGGCCTCTACAGCTTCACCTTGCCGCGCACCGCACCGCTCAAAGGTGAATCGACCGGCGGCCTCAAGCAGATGCTCGGGCTCGAGGCCCTGGGTTTGCTCAAGGATCGCAGCTATCTGGTGTTCTTCATCGCCTCCATCCTGATCTGCATTCCGCTGGCGTTCTACTACCAGAATGCCAACCCGTTCCTGGCCGAGATCGGCGTGACCAACCCCACGGCGAAAATGGCCATCGGGCAGGTCTCCGAAGTCTTGTTCATGCTGCTTCTGCCGCTGTTCATCCAGCGCTTCGGGATCAAGATTGCGCTGCTGGTGGGGATGCTGGCGTGGGCCTTGCGCTACCTGTTGTTCGCCTACGGCAACAACGGCGACCTGGCTTTCATGCTGTTCACCGGCATCGCCTTGCACGGCATCTGCTATGACTTCTTCTTCGTTTCCGGACAGATCTACACCGACGCCAAGGCTTCGCAACGCTTCAGGAGTTCGGCCCAGGGTTTGATTACCCTGGCGACCTACGGCCTGGGCATGCTGATCGGTTTCTGGGTGGCGGGGCAGGTGACCGACCACTACGCCGCGACGGCGGGCGGCCATGACTGGAAAAACATCTGGCTGTTCCCGGCCGGGTTTGCCTTGGCGATCTTTGTGTGTTTTGCCCTGGCGTTCAAGGGACGACAGGCGGTGGCGGTGCAAACGACGATCTGACCCGTTGGAGCCATCGCAGGCCCAGGTTCTCACGATGGCTTCTTTCTCGCTGTTGGGTCAGCTGGGTACAGGGTCTCGATACTGGACGACTATTGGTTGGTGGATCCGCAGACGGGGGCAGTGCACTACCACTACATGCTGACATCGCAATGACAGCTGATTGGACGCCCAAATTAAACCGACGCAAATCCATGTAGGAGCAGCCTGGGGCAGTTCAGGATAGAACGGCGAATAGTACGCACAAACGCCGAGGTGCCTTGAGCGGTTACTCCGGCAGTCCGGCCAGCCGCAGGCCATCGGCGAGCCGGGCGAAATCCTCGGGCCGCTGGATCGGTAGCCAGTCCTTGAGGTTGGAGACACGCAACGAGGGGTCCAGTTCGTGCAGGCGTTGCATCGCCAGTCTGGCCTTGTCGGTGTGACCGTTCAGGGCATGACTGGCCGCCACCAGGACTGCTGGTGGGAGCAGGCTGGGCAGGTTGCCCAGGGCTTTTTCCGCCCAGTCTGCAGCCGCATCGAAGTGCCCGGCAAAGAAGTGCGCCAGCGCCATGCCGACCTGCATCCTGAACATTTCCGGGTCCAGCGGACTCAATCGAAGGGCATGGTTCAAGTCCTTGATCGCGGCGTCTGTTTCGCCGTGCAGCGCGCGCAGGATGCCGCCCAGGTACCAGGCGGGGGCGAGGTTGGGGTTGAGCAGGCGCGCCCTGTCGAGCAACGCAATGCCGCCGTCGACTTCACCGGCCAGATGGGCCAGTGCATGTCCGCCCCGAGTCAAGGCGACCGCATCGTCGCGGCCGAGCGATACCGCCAGACGCGCCAGCCGTATGCCCTCGGCGATCTCGGCCGGGCGATCGCCCATCCAGCCATTGAGCTTGCGCCAGAAGTGGCACCAGGCAGCCATGCCATAGGCCGAAGCAAATTCCGCATCGAGTTCGATAGCGGTGTAGAACATCGGCAGCGCGTCCTCGATGGCTTCCCGGCCGCCGCTGTGCAGCTTTGCCATGGCGCGCAGGTAGTAGTCGTAGGCGTCCAGGCTTTCCGTCGGCTTGCGTTTGGCGCGCTCGATTTCTGCCCGTTCAAGTTGCGGCGCGATGGCGCCGACGACGCTTTCGGCGATCTGGTCCTGCAACTCGAAGATATCGTCGAGTTGGCCTTCGAAGCGCTCGGCCCAGATATGCATGCCGCTCGTGGCGTCGATCAGTTGCCCGGTGATGCGCACCTTGTTCGCGCATTTGCGCACGCTGCCTTCGAGCACGTAGCGCACGCCAAGCGCCTGGCCGACTCCCCTGGCATCCACCGCCCGGCCCTTGTAGGTGAAGCTTGAATTGCGCGCGATGACGAACAGCCAGCGGATGCGCGACAGCGCGGCGATGATGTCTTCAACCACGCCGTCGGCGAAATACTCCTGTTCGGGGTCGCCGCTCAGGTTCTGGAAGGGCAGGACGGTGATCGAGGGTTTGTCAGGCAGAACCAGGGCGGGGGTTGGCGCTGGCGCTTGCTGCAGGGCCGTGGGCGAGAGCTGGCCTGTATCAGGTAGTCGCGCCGGTTCGCCAGTATCGACCTTGACCAAGCCGACGAAGCGGTAACCCTTGCGCGCGACCGTGCGTACCAGGCGCTGCTCCTCGCCGGTATCACCGATGGCCTTGCGCACCGCATTGATGTGGCTGGTGATCGTCGATTCAGAGACGATCCGGCCGTTCCACACCGCCTCTAGCAACTCGTCCTTGCTGAGGACGCGCTCGGGATTGCCGACGAACAGCAGCAATAGATCGAAGACCTGTGGCCCGACAGCCACGACCTGTCCGCACCGGGTCAGCTCCCGGCGTTGCGGATCGAGTACGTAGTCTTCAAACGAGAATGGCAAGATCTGCATCCCTTGATAAAGCGCCCCGACTCCGTGTCCCAGGCGAATGATGATGAGTACCCGATGCCGATGATACGGCAGCTCAACACCTGCTGCACCGTCTGCCCCAAGGGCGGCTGGACAGACAGCAGCTTCTATGGACGTAAATCCAAGGCAAACCCAAGCCCGGCCCAAGGACTTGTCTCACACGCGCGGGCAATCTCCCTCTACCGACGCAATGTTTGCAGTCGACAAGTGGAGAACGCCCATGAAGATCGTCGTCATCGGAGGCTCCGGCCTCATCGGATCGAAACTTGTGAATACCCTTGGCGAGCGCGGCCATGACGTGCTCGCTGCCAGCCCGAGCACGGGGGTGAACAGCATCACCCGCGAAGGCCTGGCCGAAGCGATGGATGGCGCCGATGTGGTGGTCGACGTCGCGAACGCGCCGTCCTGGGAGGACCAGGCCGTGCTGGATTTCTTCGAAACCTCGAGCCGCAACCTGCTGGCCGCCGAAGCCGCGGCCGGGGTTCGCCATCACGTGGCCCTGTCGATCGTGGGCAGTGAACGCCTGCCAGAGAACGGCTACTTCCGTGCCAAGGTCGCCCAGGAAAACCTGATCAAGGCCTCGGGCATTCCCTACACCTTGCTACGCGCCACGCAGTTCTTCGAGTTTGTCGGCGGCATCGTCCAGTCGTTCGCCGTCGGCGAGGAGATTCGCGTTTCGCCGGCGCTGATCCAGCCAATCGCCTCCGACGACGTGGTGGCGGCGCTGGCCGATGTGGTGCTGGCAGCGCCGGTCAATGGCACGGTCGAAGTCGCAGGGCCCGAGGTCATGCCGACCGACGACCTGGCCAGGCGCTTCATGCGGGCAACTCAGGACCACCGCAAGGTCATGCCGGACATCAACGCGCGCTATTTCGGCTCGGTGCTCGACGACCGATCGCTGACCGCCAGCAAGGACGCGCGCCTTGGCGCGATCCGCTTCGACGACTGGCTCGCCCAATCGACCAAGCGCTAACGGTTCGCGCCATCCCATCCCGACCCCACGAAGGAGCAATGCCATGTTTAGCCAATTTATATTCGCCGCGGTTTTCGCCGCACTTTCGATCAGCGCCGTGTCGGCCGCCGAGCCGCCCGCCGGCAAGGTGACAGTGGTGTTCGACCGGCCCATCCCCAACATACCTGGCAAGAGCATGAAGGGCGTGGTCGTCGAGTATGGGCCGGGCGCCGCCTCACCGGCCCACACCCATCCGCAAACGGCCTTCATCTATGCAACGGTACTGGAAGGTGCGTTTCGCATCAAAATCAAAGGCCAGCCGGAAAAAATCTACAAGGTTGGCGAAAACTTCGTAGAGGAGCCGGGCTCCGTGCACGAAGTCAGCGCCAACGCCAGCGCCACCGAACCTGCACGCCTGTTGGCCGTGTTCGTCCTCGACACCGATAAAACGCCGCTGGTCACACCCATCAAGAAGTGAGCCGGTCACCCGCTCACGCACCCTCGACAGCCAGGCGGCACAGCGCTGCCGCCCCGTGGCTGGCGCAGTTGCAGGCATAACACAGGAAATGAACATATGAACGCGCTCCAGGACAAGTCCGCCATCGCCGCCGGCGCAAGTACCGGGACCCCTGTCGTCGTGGCCCGGCGTAGCAAGCGCAAGGCGCTCGGTATCTTGTTGTGCGTGGGCGCCGTGGCGGTCGTGGCGGCCTGGGGCGCCCTGGCATTTTCCAGCGGCGTGACCTCGACCGACAACGCCTATGTCCGCGGCGACGTGACCTCGCTCGCCGCCAAGGTCGCCGGCTATGTCACGGCACTGGAGGTGGGGGACAACCAGGCCGTGCGCGCCGGTGACGTATTGTTCCGCATCGATGACCGCGACTATCGCGCCAAACTCGCGCAAGCAGTGGCCAATGTCAGCGCCGCCCAGGCGCGCCTGAGCCATGTCGACGCACAAATCCAGCTGCAACGGGCGTTAATTCGCCAGGCCGAAGCCCAGCGCCGTTCGGCCAGCGCCGACATGAACCTGGCCACCAAGACCCACGAGCGCAGCCGCAAGCTGATCGTCAGCAACGCGGTCAGCCAGGCCCTGGTGGATGAAACCGGTACCGCGCAATCCAGGGCCGCCGCATCGGTATCGGCCGCTGCGGCAACGGTCGAGGCGCAGCAGCAACACATCGCCGTGTTTGTCGCGCAAAGAGAGGCGGCGGTGGCGGCCGTGACCCAGGCGGAGGCAGCACGCGAGCTTGCCCGGATCGACCTTGAGCACTCCGTGGTGCGCGCGCCCGTGGATGGCGTGGTCGGTAACCGGCAGATCCGTCTCGGCCGCTTCGTGACGCCGGGGGTTTCCCTGCTCGATATCGTGCCAGTCAACGATGTGTGGGTCGTGGCCAACTTCAAGGAAACCCAGCTCGAACATATCCGCCCCGGCCAGCGCGTGCGCATTAGGGTCGATGGCTACCCCGACGCGGCACTGGACGGCGTGGTCGACAGCTTTGCACCGGGCAGTGGCGCGGCGTTCAGCTTGCTGCCGCCGGACAACGCCACCGGCAACTTTGTGCGCGTCGTGCAACGGGTTCCGGTGAAGATCCGCCTGGCCGGCAATCCACTGCCGGGGCGCATCGTGCCTGGCCTGTCGGCGCGGGTGGAGGTGGCGCAAGGGGAAGGTTCATGAATACCCTTGCCAAGGCCACTTTGAATAGCGGGACGTCCACCGGCGTGCTGCTCATGCTGGGCATCGTGCTGGCCGCGCTGACGGAGGCGATCGCCGGCACGGTGCTGGCGCTCGGGCGCAGCGATATTATCGGCGACACCTATGCCACGCCTGACGAGTTCGCCTGGCTGGATGTCGGCTACATTGCACTCAAGCTGATCGGGTTCATGACCGCGCCTTGGCTGATGCAGCGTTTTTCTGCGCGCCACGTGCTCATCGGCGCCACCCTGGCCATGGGCCTGGCGTGCTGCATGGCCGCCTGCATCGCTCAGCTGGAGCTGCTGATCGCGCTGCGCCTCATTCAAGGCTTCGCCGGTGGCGCCCTGTTGGTGGCGGGGCAGGCGATCATTTTCCGCGCTTATCCGCGTTCGCTGCAGCCGATACTGCAAGCGCTGTTCGCCATGGGCGCCGTGGTCGCGCCCGGCACCCTCGCACCGGCCCTGCAAGGGTGGATGATCGACAACCAGTCCTGGACCTGGATTTTTTTCAGCGTGGTGCCGCTGGCATTGGCGGCGAGCGGTATGTTGCTCATCGCCGCCCACCCCATGCCCGCCAAAGTGCGGCAACCGGGCTTTGACTGGCTGGGCTTGTGCCTGATCTCTGTGACCCTGTTGTGTTTCACCTACGTGCTCAGCCAGGGCAGCCGGTGGGACTGGCTCGAGGAGCCGCGCATCCAGTGGCTGACGGCCGTCGGCAGTGCTGCGCTGCTCGCCTTTCTCGGCCAGCAAGTGTTGGCCAAAGGCCGGGGGCTGTTCGATTTCACGGTGTTCAAGTCCAGCGATTTCACCTTTGCCTTTTTCGTCAGTTTCGTCGCCGGTGCCGCGTTGTTCGGCAGTGCGTACCTGATCCCGGCGTTCGCCCTGTCTGTGCTCGCGTTTACGCCGACCGATGCCGGCTTGCTGCTGTTGCCCAGTGGCGGTTTGTTTGTCGGCTCGCTGCTGATCGCAGCCATTGCCTTCAAATTCGCACGCGTTCCACCGGTTGCGACCGTGCCCTTTGGCATCCTGCTGATCATGGCGGCGATGTGGATGCTGTCCGGATCCACCAGCGAAAGCGGCAGCGACGACATGATGGCGGCCATCCTGCTACGCGGGCTGGGCCTGGGCTTGCTGTTCCTGTCGATCACCCTGATTGCGTTCAGTAACCTCAACAGCCGCAACCTTGCCGCGGGCATCGGCCTGTTCAATACGGGGAGGCAACTGGGTGGCTTGATGGGCGTCGCCGGGCTGCAGACCCTGATCGAGCACCACATCGTCAGCAATGTCGCGGTAATCGGCGCCAACGTCACCCCTGGGGGGAGCGCGCTGATCGAACGGCTGATCGCCAGCACGGCAATGCTGGCGGGCAAGGGCATGGATCAGCTGGCCGCCGCCCGGGGCGCGACCAGCCTGCTGGGCAAGGCGGTGTCGGGGCAGGCCACGGTGATTGCCTTCGATACAGCGTTTTTCACCGTTGCCCTGTTGTTTGTCGTGGCCGCGCCCATGCTGGTTGGCATCAAGATTGGCCTGGGCCACTACGACCGGCATCGCCGCTCAATTGAAGTGGGGGTTAGAACAGAATAAAAGCAGAGGCCGTTGTTTGATTCAGGTTGATATTATCGACTTCCAGTACTTCATATTCCGCGCGGACACCGATGTTGCGAAATACATCAACTTCAACGCCGGCACCGTAGGTCAGGTTGACGCCCGTATCGTCATCGGCGGCATTGCCGTCAGCATCCCAGGCATGCGCACCGACACTGCCAAAGATTCGCACCCGCTCTCCCAGCGGAATACCGAGATGGGCGCTGGCCTGGACAGATTTGCCGTCGAAGTCCAGATTCTTGTCCTTGAACTGGCCAAGATCCACGAAGGCGCCTTCAAAGGCCAGATAGCTGTTGAGACGATAACCTGCAAAAACCTTATAACTGTTGTCTTCATCGCTCAAATGGGTTTTGTCGGTTTCAATGTTACTGACGCCAGCGCCAAGGTATAAACCCTTGTCATCGGCGAGCGCCTGAAAAGACAGCAGCGAAAGCAGCGAAACGAAGCCAAGGTTTCGAAGTAGCATATGAGGTAGGGTCCTTACACAGGTTGTGGGTTATGAGATGTAGGGCGTTAATAAGCGTTAATCATCCAGGCTAAAGCGACACCCAATAGGTAGGCGGCAAGGCACAATATGATTTTCTGTTTGAGTGGCAGCGTATTAAACCGATAGCGCATGCTTTTCCCCTTGGGTAGACATAAACAATCCTGGCTGTTGCGCAAGTGAGCTGAAAGTCATTGATTGTTATTTATTGACCGCTGAAAGCTTGGGACTGTTACGCCTGGCCGTTTCCGAGGGTGTTTCACCATAGGCCTCCTGATACGCCTTTGAGAAGCGGCTCAGATGATGAAAATTCCAATACATTGCGGTTTCAGTGACCGTCGGCCAGGTATTGCGGATCAAGTCTCGGCGGACATGGGCGAGTCTGAGATTCCTGATGTAGGCGATCGGCGAAGTCCCGAATGTTTCAACGAAACCATGATGCAAGCTGCGAGTGGTGGTTTTCAGTTGTTTTACCAGCACCTTCATGTTCAGCGGTCTGTTGGTGTTTTGATGAATGTACTCAATGGCCTCCGTCGCGATCTTCCTTCTGGTCGGGGGCTTGAGTGCGCAGCGGCCAACCGGTGTCAGGGCCCGTAACAGTGCAACCAGCAATGCACCGTCAGCGGCTGATTGTTCATGGCGGCCGCGTTGTTTAAAATCTGGCTCATTAATGTCAATCAAATGAGCGTTGAGGACTTCAATGGCAGATTGCACTAATTTGAAATTGGCAACCTGAAAGTGGTGCGCCGTTCGATGTGCAAGTACGTCGATCAATGAATGGTTTTCCACGCATTGTGCGTAATGCTCTAACGTCGTGGTCAGGGTAAAAAGAGTTTCATTCGGCTCGCAGGTGTAGTGCACGGGCTCGCCGCTATACAACACGATGATTTCGTTAGGCCGCAATTGATGGTTGTTGACAGTGGGACGACCTACAGTAGTCCGGGAAATGGCCAATGTTATGCAGCCATGAGGAACAGAGCCGATCAGAGTTGCGGCTGAATCAAACTGCAGTCGACTGCATGGGCGCCTGCACCCATCAATGAGTTTTTGCTGGCGAAAGCTGGCTTCGTGCTTAGAGGGGGCGAGGCTCATCACGTCGATGACTCCCGCATGAGCTCCAGTGCCGCAGTAAAGACGTACGTGTCGCTCGTGGTTGAGTCCACCAGGCTCTGAAGTTTGCACGGCTCTATTTTCGAGCCAAAGATCGCTGTCTGGCTTGCCGAACCGAGGGCTGCGGCATCAAAGGCAAAAAAATCATCCACGCGATAATCGGTGCAAATCTTGTAACTGGATTGCTCTTCGGCCAGCTTGTTTTCGTTGCTTTCAATGTGCGTCAGGTCGGCGTTATAGAGTGCCTTGTCATCGGCCCAGGCCTTGAGTGAAAGCAATACACCAAAGGATACGCTTGCGAGGTTTTTAAGCAGCATTGAGGTGCTTTCCTTGTTGATGATTTTTCAGGCAGTGCAGTGTGTTAGCCGCATTACTGTCACGGCGTGGCCATCGGATAGTCCTGTGCTCACGAGGCTTGTTAAAGTCAAAAATCCATATTTTCAAACGGGAGTCAGCGAAAGCTCATCGCCCTCGTTGTTTTGTGGTGGGGGAGGCAGCGTGTTATCAAACGCTCCTTCACCTTCATTACGCTCATTCTCGGAATAGATTTTCAGGTGTTTCAATTTGATTTTTTCGTTCGGGCTGAGTTCTATCTCGTAGAGCTCGATTTCCGTGCTGCCAATGGCGTATTCATTGTGTGCCATTGAATGAAAAGGAATGGCGGCGAGAGAAAGGACTGCCAGGATCTTGGTCATCATTGAATTGACGGCTCGCGAACACTATAAAGGCGGGATCTTGATGGGGGAGGGTGCTTGATTCAAATCAGTAATTATTATTTTTATTGTTACGTGATTGGCTGCAGATTGTTCAGTGATTCATGCAGCGCAAACGGCCAATATCATGTACATAGAAGCACACGCTGTTTTTATTGGAGGTAGGGAGTAATTCGTAGTTCAGGATGGTGCCTTCCTGTAGAACGAATTGACGTCTGAAAAACAGATCCGGCGTTTTTTCAATGGCGAATAATTCGTTGTCCTGGCTAAGCTTGACGTTGTTGATTTTTATCTGCACATGATGATTGCTTTCCCGGATCACCTGCGCCGAAATGGTCGCGTTACGGATTTTACCGTTCAGGCTTTCCAGGGTGGTTTGTGTCAGTCGACCGTGCCCGATGGTCAGATACTCTTCAGTGTTGAGTTGGTTCGAATCCTCAAGCCATTGTCGGGTAATGGTTTGATAACTGATATTTTCCATGTAGTGAGAGGGCGCATACATCAAGGAAAAGACACAGGCGGCGTTGATGATTGCTAGTAGAACCCAGTGGGCAGTAGCAGATGTCATTGACTTCATAAGGTGGCTTCCAGACATTGCCGGATCATCAGTGCGAGTTCTTTTTGTTCGCTGTTCAATTGCAGGTTCGCAGTACTGAGGTCCGGACGAATGCACGAAACCGAGTAGTTTGATTTAAACAGGTTCAGCCAGACCTCGCCTTTAATGTTGGGCGGAAGTTGTTGAACCTGCGTCACCGAAAGATCCCTCAACGCCTCGGCCTCTGCCACGCTTTGGCCTACCGCATGGATGGCCAGTTCATGATGTTTTGCGCTGGACACTTCTATTTTCGTTGTGTCGAAGCCAGAGTGGAAACCGGTGAAGGCACACACTCCCAAGGTAACGACATAGCCGACCAACTGGGCTTTTGTAATATAAGTTGATGTTCTGGTTTTTTCTGCGGGTACTGGCAGAGTATTTATGCCCTGAGGTGCCAGCGCTTCAATGGGGGGCACAGGCGCCGCTTCATCTGAAGGCGTCGGCAAGTCTGAATGAGCATCCACTACATAGAGACGGTTGAAGCAATAGCCTCTGCGCGGAACCGTCATCACTATTTCGTGATCTCGACTGTCGTTGAGCAGGTTTCTAAGAGAGAAAACGGCCTGGTTCAAACTGCCGGAGGCAACGACACGATCATTCCAGGTGTAATCGATGATCTCCTCGCGGCTTTTGGTCTGGCCAGGCTCCATGAGCAGCAGGTCCAGTAGGCGCGATTCGGCTCTACCTATCGTAGTGCTTTGAACTTCTCCATGGGTCGTGGTGATGGTAAGCAAGGCGGTATCTGGATCGAAAAGGGCCATGGCACCATTTTTCAATGTGAAGGCGTAGCGCATGGGTATCCTCCGTTCAGGTGGTTCTGGCTGAGTATAGAGACGGTTTTGACTGGCCGGATTTGACCGGGTGCATGCTTTTCGGGAGTGAACGGCTATAAGCGGGGGCGGTGATGATGCGCGGATCGGGTGATCTGCGCTATCCGAAAACTGCAAGGCAGGGCGGTTAAAAGCCCAGCCTTGCAGGTCTTGGAACGGTGTCGATCAGCCCTGGCAGAAGCGGATCCGGTTGCCGAACGGATCATAGACTTCCAGGACTTGCCCCCAGCCCTGCTGGACAATATCCGGGCGTCCGTAGCCGTAGCGCTTGGCCAGTAACTCTTCGCGAAGCAGTTCGATATTGTTCATCGGGACAAACACTGTCGAACCCGGGCTGGCATCGCCATGGTGTTCGGAAAGGTGAAGTTGCAGGCCGTTGCGGCTGATGCCCAGGTACAACGGCAGATCGGCTTCGAACCGGTGCTCGAATTCGACGCTAAAGCCCAGGAAATCGAGATAGAACTCACGGGCCTTGGCTTCGTCGAACATCCGCAATATGGGAATGGGCTTGTCGAATGTAACCGTGGGCGTGGGCTGGGGGGCTGCCGGGTCAAGCATTGCAGATGCCGTGTTCCAATCCTTGTAGCCCAATTGCTGCGCGACCAGTTCCAGCGCGGTGGAGTGAGACAGGCTCTGATTGCGTTCTTCCAGCGAGGCGCGCAATTGTTTGGCCATCTGCTTGGCTTGTTCGATTGAAAACATCGTTGCTCCTGTAGCCGAGATGCCTTGGTGCTCGCGTTGCCAAACCTCGACCGTCAAGAGATACGACAGGGTTCGTTTGAGGAAGCGATGCTTTCACCTTTCCCATCAGGAGCGAGCGGCGGGCAGCATTGGCCCGGTGCCGATATTACATAGCAGGTACTGAGTCGGGAAGTCCTGCGGGGCATGTGTATCGCTGTGTATCCAGCCCCGCCGTTCGCAGACTGGCTTACAAATGCCCCGCCAACCGGATACATCCGGGATACACGGTTGCAGTCAAATAGCCCTGCCTTAGCGAGAAAGCAACCGCGCCTCGCACCACGGCTTATTGCCCTTGTGGCATAGACCTTCGCGGCTCGGCCGCACACAGTATCCGGAGAATCACCATGTCCCGTATGTCGAACAAATCCCGTATTGGCCTGATCGCTGTTGCACTGGCCGGCAGCCTCAACCTCGCTTCGAACGCCTTTGCCGCAGACGCGCTGCCCCAGGGCTACCAATTGGCCTCGGCGGAAAAAACCAGTGAAGGCAAGTGTGGCGAAGGCAAGTGTGGCGAAGGTAAGTGTGGCGCTGAAGAAGCCGGCGCCAAGGTGACCAAGGCTGGCGAAGGCAAGTGCGGTGAAGGCAAGTGCGGCGATGCATCGTTCGCCCGTACCGACACCGACGACGACGGCCGCGTTTCGCTCAAGGAACTGCTGACCGTAGCCCCGCAGGGCGGTGAAGAGTTCAAGGCCATGGACACCAACAACGACGGTTTCCTCTCCGAAGGCGAGGTCTACAAATTCCGCACCAATCAGTTCACTTCCAATGGCAAGAAAGTGCCTACGGAGTTGTTTACCCAGATGAGCAAGGCCAAGAGCTGATTACGCGATTAGCGGTGAACAACCTCCCTGGGATTTTCCCGGGGAGGTTTTTTTGTGTACACCTGAAAGACAATCATCGGCAGCGATGACGCCTTCGCCGGCAAGCCGGGCTCCTACAGATTTTGCACCCGCCACCAAGTCGAAACCACAAGTCTATGGCGTGACCTTCAGTCAAAGGCACTGCGGTAGGCAAACAGCCCAGGCATACCGCCAGTCATCACAAACAGCAGATTGCTGCCCGTCGGGTAATCACCCCGCCGTACAGCCGCGAGCAGTCCGGCGAAGGCCTTGCCGCCATAGACAGGGTCAGTGAGCAAACCTTCCCGGGACGCCAGCAGGCGCACTGCTTCGAGCATCGCTTGAGTCGGCGCGCCATAGGCATCGCCGCGTTGGCTGCCATCCACGCGAACCGGCGGGTCGGCCAGCGTTGTGGACGGGTCGAGCAGCTGTAAAACCTGGCGGGTTTTTTCCAGGGTCGTGGTCGTGGCCTGCTCCTCGGTTGCCAGCACCGAGTAGCCGAGGATTTGCGTCGATGCGCCAGCCAGGGTGACGCCGGCCAATAGCCCTGAGTGCGTGCCGGAGCTGCCATTGGGCACGATGATTTGCTCGAAATGCACGCCCAGCGCATCCGCCTGGCGCAGGATTTCGCCCGCGCAGGCGGCGTAACCCAGGCTGCCCCGGGGGCTGGACCCGCCGAGGGGCATCACAAAGGGTTTCCTGCCTTGGCCCTTGAGCGTGTCGACCAACTGCGCCGCATAGGTATCAGGCAAGACACCCCGAGCCAGTCGATGGACCTTCGCGCCAAACAGTGCATCCAGCAACACATTGCCGTTGTGGCAAAAATCGTCATCGGTGCGCACGGCCGAGGGCGTCAGGATCAGCTCGCAGGCCAGGCCATGACGGGCCGCCACGGCCGCGGTCAGCCGTGCATGGTTGGATTGAAATCCGCCCCAGGTCACCAGTGTGTCGGCACCTTCGGCCAAGGCTTCGCCGAGCAGGAACTCTAGTTTGCGCAGTTTGTTGCCACCGCCGCCGAGACCGGTCAGGTCGTCGCGTTTGACGAAGAGGTGGCAGCCATTGAGTTGAGGCAAGCCGCTCAAGCGGGACAGTTTCTGGATCGGGGTCGGGCCTTCGAGCAGGGCCACCCGTGGGTACGCGGCCAGCGCGGCATCAAGATGATTCAAGTCGTGGGGCATGAAGGTTCGCTCGTGGAGTGGAAGGTACTCGGTGGGCTTGGACGCCATCGGCCACTGTAAAAAGCGGCTGCTTGAAGATAAACCGCTGGCAAGGCATTACAGTTGATACATCATGTAATAAATTCAGGTATCTCTATTGCAGATGTCTGTGATCTTAATAATTCGTTATCTGAGATATCTTGCCGCGAGATAAGGTCTGCCCGACTGACATTCACCAGCGGAGCACGTGGCCTCATGAATTACGCCGACCGTAACCTTGCCTATTGGCGTCGCAACCTGGCTGTTTGTGTGTTCGGCTCGTTCACCACCCTGGTGAGCCTGAGCATGCTGCTGCCGTTCCTGCCGCTCTATGTGCAACAACTGGGCGTCACCGGGCAGGCCGATGTGGTGCAGTGGTCGGCCGTAGCGTTTGGCGCGACGTTTTTTGGCACGGCGATTACCGCGCCACTCTGGGGCCGGTTGGCGGATCGTTTCGGGCGTAAACCGATGCTGGTCCGCGCGGCCATTGGCATGGCCATTGTGATGTCGCTGATCGGGCTGGCGCGGGACGTTACCGATCTGGTGGTACTGCGCCTGATCGCCGGGCTCATCGGCGGTTATGCCTCGGCTTCGATCGTGATGATCGGCTCCCAGGTGCCACGGGAAAAAGCCGGTTGGGCGCTGGGGGTGCTGTCGACGGGGGCGTTGTCCGGCAACCTGATCGGGCCGTTGGTGGGGGGATTTCTGCCGCAGCTGGTGGGTATCCGCGGCACTTTTTTTGTGGGTGGCGCGATGATCGCGGTGGCGGCGATCACCACCATCGTGCTGATTCGCGAGGATTTCGATCGTAGTACGGACGGGGCCCGACGCGAGAAAAAGCTTTCGGTCGAGGGGGCCGGTTCTCGCTGGCCGATCATTGGCGCATTGCTGATGACGGCCATGATGGTGCTGCTGGCCAACATGTCGATCGAACCGATCATCACGGTCTACATCGGTCATTTGGGCGTTGCCTTTGATGATCAGGCGCGGATCGCCGGGGTGGTGATGGCCTGTTCGGCGCTGGGCAGCATCCTGACCGCCGCCAGGCTCGGTGCGCTGGCCGATCGTGTCGGCAGCTGGAACGTGATCATCGGTTGCCTGGTGCTGACCGGCATCGTCATGGTGCCCCAGGCATTCGTCACGCAATGGTGGCAACTGGCGGTGTTGCGGGGGCTGATGGGCATGACCATTGCCGGCCTGCTGCCCGCCATAGCCAAGCTGATCCGGCAATCGGTCGAGGATCACGACACTGGAAAAATCCTCGGCTATCTGCAATCGGCGCAATTCTCCGGGCAGGTGATCGGGCCCCTGATCGGTGGCCAGATCGGTGCGCATTTCGGGTTGCACCACGTGTTTCTGGTGACCGGTGCGCTGCTGGTGTTGTGCGCGGGGATCAACGGCTGGGTGAGAAGTCGCGCGGCAAATCCACGAACAGTGGATTCACCAAAAACGATCAACTAGATCATTATTGATCATTTTACATGATTGTGTGCCGGGCATAGGTTGAAGGGGCACAGATACCGCAGCCAGTGGCGGATCGAGTCTGAATCTGAGGCTGTGGAACAACAATAACGCTACCACTGCTACACGGAGTCAACGTGAACCATGCAACCGAATCAGCCAGAATCCGCAACCATCCCCGGTACAAGGAGCTCGTCTCGCGGCAGCGAACGTTCGTCGCCAGCCTGACCGCGGCAACCCTTGTCCCGTACTTCACGTTCATCCTCGTCGCCGCCTTCGCGCCCCAGCTGCTGGCGACCAAGCTTTACGCGACCAGCGTCATCAGCATCGGTTGGCCTTTAGGCGCCGTGTTCATCGTCGGGGCCTGGTTGTTCACCGGGCTCTACATCCATCGCGCCAATGGTGAGTTCGATGACCTGAGCGCACAAATCCGCGCGGGGGCCATCGTATGAAACGCCTCCTCATGAACCTCATCCTTCCCGTCCTGCTGTGCGTATTCGCGGCTCGCGCCATGGCCGGTGACGTCATCCAGAACGTCGAAAAACAACCGATCAACATCACCGCCATCAGCATGTTCCTGGTGTTCGTCGTGACGACCTTGGGCATCACGTACTGGGCCGCCTCGAAAACCCGATCCATGGACGATTTCTACACCGCCGGCGGTGGCATCAGCGGTTTCCAGAACGGTCTGGCACTGGCCGGCGACTACATGTCGGCGGCGGCGTTGCTGGGGGTCACCAGCATGATCTTCTTCAACGGCTTCGATGGCGTGCTGTACTCGATAAGTTTCTTTGTCGCCTGGCCCTTGCTGTTGTTTCTGTTCGCCGAGCGCATCCGTAATCTGGGGCGCATCACCATTTCCGATATCGCCTCTTTCCGCCTCGACCAGAACCGCATCCGCACGATGACGGCCTTCGGTTCGCTGACGGTGGTGTGCTTTTATCTGGTGGTGCAGATGGTGGGGGCAGGGCAGTTGATCCAGCTGCTGTTCGGTCTGCCCTACAATTATGCGGTGATTGCCGTGGGGCTGTTGATGGCGGTCTACGTCACCTTCGGCGGCATGGTCGCTACCACCTGGGTGCAGATCATCAAGGCCGGGCTGCTGCTGGTGGGCGGGACGCTTCTGGCGTTTCTGGCGTTGAGCAAATTCGGTTTTTCCTTCGACCTGTTGTTCGAAAAAGCCGTGGCCGCGCACCGCGATGGCGAGCGAATCCTGCTGCCGAGCAAACTGGTGGCCGACCCGCTGTCGCTGATCTCGTTGGCGCTGGGACTGGTGTTTGGCACCGCCGGCCTGCCGCACATTCTCATGCGCTTCTTCACCGTGCCGGACGCCAAGCAGGCGCGCAAATCGGTGTTCGTCGCCACCGGCTTCATCGGCTTTTTCTACCTCATCGTCGCAGTGCTGGGCCTGGCAGCCATCGTGATCGTCGGGCAAGACCCGGCCTTCTACGAGTCCGGCAATCTGGCGGGCACGTTGATCGGCGGCTCCAACATGCCGGTGATGCACCTGGCCAAAGCCGTGGGTGGCGACCTGCTGCTGGGCTTCATTTCCGCGGTGGCGTTCGCGACGATCCTGGCGGTGGTGTCGGGGCTGACCATGGCCGGCACATCGGCGATCTCCCACGACTTGTACGTGATGGTGGTCAGGAAGGGTAAAGCCCAGGCCAGGGACGAGCGCCGTGTATCGCGCATTGCTTCGGTGGGCATCGGCATCGTTGCGGTGGTGCTGGGGATTCTGTTCAAGGATCAGAACATTGCCTTCCTGGTCGCGCTGACCTTCGGCGTGGCCGCCTCGGTCAACTTCCCGATCCTGGTGCTCTCGATGTACTGGAAAGGGCTCACCACCCGGGGGGCGTTGATCGGCGGTGTCGCCGGGCTGGTAAGTGCGGTGGGGCTGGTCATTCTCTCGCCAGCGGTGTGGGTCAAGGTGCTGGGCAATGCCGAGGCGATCTTTCCCTATGACTACCCGGCGATCATCTCGATGAACGTGGCGTTCCTGTTCACCTGGCTGGGCTCGGTCACTGACCGCAGCCATGGCGCGGTGCTCGAGCGCGAGCGTTTCGATGATCAGTTGATCCGCGCCCAGACCGGGCTCGGCGCCGCGCAGGCGGTCAACCACTAAGACCTTCGCGGTCCATCCTTTCCTGATTTGCGCATTCTGCAAAAGGAGTCAGCCATGCAACTACGAGACAATGGCCTGAGATTTTCACCCATCACCGTCGCCCTGCACTGGGTCGTGGCTTTCGCGCTGCTGGCGATTTTCGGCCTGCAACTGTTGATCGGCCACGCCTCCAGCGAGGCGCAGCAACTGGCGCTTGGCAGGGTACAAAACCTGCTGGGGCTGATCCTGTTCCTCGTCTCGTCCTACCGGTTCTGGGCGCGGATCACCTCCTATCATCCGCTGCCGGTGGGCACGCCGAACCCTATCGAAGTGATCATCAGCCGCTCGGTGGCGGTGTCGCTGGCCCTGGCGATGGTGCTGTTGCCGATCGCGGTATGGGCTTCACGGGCCGCCGCTGGCGAGGTCGTCGAACTGCCCGGCGGATGGTGGATTCCGAGCATCCTGCCGGCCAACCAGACGTTGAAGCATGTGGTCGATGTGCTGTTCGACGTTGGTGCCTCGGCGTTCCTCGCCGGTCTGGCACTGCATGTTTTCGGCGCGGTGAAGAATCACTTTCTCCTGAAGAACAACACGCTCAAGCGGATGCTGGGCAAACATGTGGAGCTGTGAGTCATGAAACAGGACAAAACCGGTTTTTCGGGTAATGTCGTCACCCGACTCTGCGGCGTGAACTACCCGATATTCCTCGGCGGCATGGCCGCCATTTCCGGCCCGCAACTGGTGGGGGCCGTGGCCAACGCCGGGGGCATGGGCGTGCTCGGTGGCTTGCGCCTGCCACCCTTGGCCTTGCGTCGCTGGATTGAGCAAACACGGGCACTGACCGACCGCCCCTTCGGGGTGAACCTGGTGCCGCAGTTCGGCGGGCCGGATGTGTTCGAAGCGCAGTTCCAGGTGATCCTCAAGCAAAAGCCCAAGCTGCTGTCGCTGTTCTATGCCGAGAAATATGCCGCCGACATGATTCCCCGGGCCAAGGACGCCGGGCTGCTGGTAATGGTGCAAGCGGGGACGGTTGAACTGGCAAGGATCGCCATTGCCCAGGGCGCGGACATCATCATCGCCCAGGGCAGTGAAAGTGGCGGGCACCTCAATCGGGGCACGATCGGCATCATGCCGTTGTTGACGTCGATCCTGGCCGTCGCCGAGGGCAAGCCGGTGCTGGCCGCCGGTGGCATCACCCACGGCGACGATGTGCGCGCACTGATGTCGCTTGGTGCATCGGGGGTGGTGGTGGGCACGGCGTTCATTGCCACCGATGAGTCCAACGCCCATCCGCTGTACAAGCAGAAGATCGTCGAGGCGACTACCGATGACACCGAGTACCGCACCGGCTATTCCTTCGGCTGGACCTACGGCACGCCACACCGGGTGATCCCCAATCGGGACAAGTGGAACCTGCTGCGCTTGATCGGCGGGGGTGCCCGGGCGATCGACAAACCGCGAATGGCACAGAAGCTGTCGCTGTATGCAGGGCAGGGGGTGGGCAAGATCCACAGCGTCGTGCCGGCTGCCGAGCGGGTGGTGGAGCTGGCTCGTGGTCTGTCGCCGATCACCCGCCTGGCGTTCGGCGAAATCAGTCGTGCTACCGCGTTGGGCTGAATGACCGATGGCCCTTGTAGGAGCCAGCGATGCGGCGATCCGACTTGCCGGCGAAGAACGATATCGCGGTGTGGCAGATACACCGCAGCGCCCGGTTCGCGGGCAAGCCTCGCTCCTACAGGGCGGTCGCAGGCTTGGCGATCTGTTGTTGCGCCAAGCCGATGAATGCGCTCATCGCCGAGGTGATCATCGTATCGTTGCGGCGAATGAACACCGTGGAGACATTGGCGAACTCCGGCGGCAGGGTGTGCCAGCGGATGGCATGGCGCACGCTGCAATTTTCCGCGATGGCCTTGGGCAGCAAGGTCACGCCCATGCCCGCCGCCACGCACGAGAGGATGCCGTCGAGCGTGCCCAGTTCCATGATCTGGTTGGGCACCAGTCCCACCTGGTAGAACCAGTTTTCCAGGGTCGAGCGATAGAAGCAGCCGGTGCGGAACACCAGCACGGTCTGCTGGGGCATTTTCTCGATCAGTGCCGGCAGCGTTTCGAACTGGTTGCTGCTGACCAGCACCAACTCTTCGCAGAACACCTCTTCCTGGGCCAGCGCCGAGTTCTGGTGGAAGCCGCCGACGAAGGCGCCGTCGAGGCGATGAGATTCAATGGCCTTGATCAACTCGACCGTGGTGCCGGTCAGCAACGACAACTGCACGTCGGGATACTGCTCGCGGTAGCGAGTCAGCACTTGGGGCAAGCGAATGGCCGCGGTGGTTTCCATCGAGCCCAGGCGCAGCAGCCCCGTCGGGCTGCCGGTGTCCATCAGGGCGCTGCGGCTCTCGTCGGTGAGTTGCAGGATGCGCCGCGCGTAGCCGAGGAACGTCTCGCCCGCCGAGGTGAGTACCACCCCGGATTTCTTGCGCACGAACAGCTCGCGATTGAGTTCGGCTTCCAGTTCCTTGACGCGCATGGTGACGTTGGACTGCACGGTATTGACCTGCAACGCGGCGGCGGTGAAGCTGCCCAGTTCGGCCACGGCACAGAAAATCTTCAGTTGGCGCATTTCCATGATCGTCACCACCCATCAGAAAAAGTGATTCTTGACATGCTCAACGATCACTTTACGGTCTTTCCCGGTGATTAGTAAAGTGGCCGAAATCAGATAATGATCGCAGGTCTTCCCATGACACCGACTTCGAAAATCGACCAGGTATTCGCTGGAGGCCTGGGGGTGTTGCAGCCCGAAGGGCAGCGCACGGGCATCTTCAAGCAACCCCAGGCAGGCCCGGTGCGCGTGGAGTTGCACGGCATCGTCGGCGACCAGCACGGCGACACCCGGGTGCACGGCGGCCCGGAAAAGGCCGTGCATCAGTATGCGGCGCAAAACTACCAGCGTCTGGCACAGGCCTTTGCGCCCAGTGCCGCGCAATTGGTCGCGGGGAGTCTGGGGGAGAACATTTCCGCGTGTGGGCTTTCAGAGCTCAACGTGCACATCGGCGACGTGTTCCGCGTCGGCAGCAGCCTGTTGCAGGTCTCCCAGCCGCGCAGTCCCTGCTGGAAGATCAACCATCGTTTTGATGCCGAACACCTGTCGATGTTCGTCGCCCGGGAGCGGATCACCGGCTGGTACTACCGGGTGCTCGAGCCGGGCTTGCTGCAAGCGGGGGACCGCATTGAGTTGCTGGAACGGCACAACGAACGCTTTTCCATCGACCAGTTCTGGCAGGTGCAATTGTCGCACCGGCCGCTGATCGACGATTTGCTGGCGCTGGCGGCGACCCCTGGCCTGGCCGCGGACTGGAAGCGCCGGCTGGGCGAGCGGGCGAAGTGGCTGCTTCATAAAATATGATCCATAAGATCATTAATCATCATTTTACATGATTTGTCGGCGGGCCTACCTTGGCCATGTCGGGAGCGCTCAACAGCCCCCCGGCCTGACAACAACAAGAGATGGCTCTTATCCACCACCAGGGGACACCCGCCATGAGCACGCAGCCTGCAGACATCGCACACTACATTCACGGTCGCCTAACGCCAGGGACTTCCAGTCGCTCGCAGTCCGTCACCAACCCCGCCACCGGTTCAGTGATCGGCAAGGTGGCCCTGGCCAGCGCATCTGACGTCGACGCCGCGGTGCAGTCGGCCGCCGCCGCATTCCCGGCCTGGTCGGCGACGCCGCCACTGCGCCGCGCGCGCATTCTGTTCAAGTTCCTCGCGCTGCTCAACGAGCACCGTGACACCCTGGCCCGGATGATCACCACCGAACATGGCAAGGTCTTCACCGATGCCCAGGGCGAAGTGACGCGCGGCATCGAGGTGGTCGAGTTCGCCTGCGGCATCCCGCAACTGCTCAAGGGTGACTACACCGAGCAGGTCTCGACCAACATCGACAACTGGACCCTGCGCCAGTCCCTGGGCGTGGTGGCGGGTATCACGCCGTTCAACTTCCCGGTGATGGTACCGATGTGGATGTTCCCGGTGGCCATTACCTGTGGTAACACCTTCGTGCTCAAGCCGAGCCCGATCGATCCTTCGCCGGCGTTGCTGATCGCCGAACTGTTCAAGGAAGCCGGGTTGCCGGACGGTGTGTTCAATGTGGTGCAAGGGGATAAGGAAGCCGTGGATGCGCTGCTCGACCACCCTGAAGTCAAGGCTGTGAGCTTTGTCGGCTCGACGCCAATCGCCAACTACATCTACGAGACCGGTGCTCGCCACGGCAAGCGTGTGCAGGCGTTGGGCGGGGCGAAAAATCACATGGTGGTGATGCCCGATGCCGACGTCGAGCAGGTGGTCGATGCGCTGATCGGCGCGGCCTTCGGCTCTGCCGGCGAGCGCTGCATGGCGATCTCGGTGGCGGTGTTTGTCGGCGATGTGGCCGACAAGGTCATCCCCAAGCTGGTGGAGCGCACCCGAACGTTGAAGATCCTCGAGGGCATGAACCTGGCCGCCGAAATGGGCCCGATCGTTTCCCGAGTGGCGCACCAGCGCATCACCGGCTATATCGAGCAAGGCATCGCCGAAGGCGCCGAGATGCTGGTCGACGGCCGAGATTTTGATGGTTCACAGGCCGGTGCCGATTGCGCCAAGGGCTTCTGGCTCGGTGGCACGGTGTTCGACCATGTCACCCCCGAGATGAAGATCTACCAGGAGGAAATCTTCGGTCCGGTGCTGGCGTGCATGCGGGTCAAGGATTTTGCCGAGGCGGTCGATCTGGTCAATGCCCATGAATTCGGCAATGGCACCGCGTGCTACACCCGCGACGGCCACATCGCCCGTGAATTCGCGACCCGTATCCAGGTGGGCATGGTCGGCATCAACGTGCCGATTCCGGTGCCGATGGCGTGGCACGGTTTCGGTGGCTGGAAGCGCTCGCTGTTCGGTGACATGCACGCCTATGGCGAAGAGGGCGTGCGTTTCTACACCAAACAGAAGTCGGTCATGCAGCGCTGGCCGAACAGCATTGCCAAGGGCGCCGAGTTCGCCATGCCGACCTCCAAGTAGACCTTCACGCGTTTTCGGGTTGGAGGGCGTGCAAGCTCGGGCTTGCACGCTGTCCAGCGCAGAGTTCCAGCGTTCACTTTCATCCGTCAGGTCCAGGTGCTGCCATGTCCAATCCTCTGTTGTCCCTGTTGAGCATCCAATTGCCGATCATCCAATCGCCGATGGTGGGCGTCTCCACTCCCAGGCTCGCGGCGGCGGTGTCCGATGCTGGCGGGTTGGGTTCCATCGGCATTGGCGCGAGCAATGTCGAGCAGGCGCGGAAGATGCTGCGCGAGACGGCGGCGCAGACCGGCAAACCCTTCAACGTGAATGTGTTCTGCCACCAGCCCGCTGTCCGGGATGCCGAGCGGGAATCGCGGTGGCTGCAATTTCTGGCAGGGTTTTTCGCCGAATTTGGCGCTGAGCCACCCGTGTCGCTGCGGGAGATCTACACCTCGTTCGTTGAAGATGCCGAGATGCTGCAGATGCTGCTGGAGGAAAAGCCGGCGGTGGTCAGCTTCCATTTCGGCCTGCCTGCACAACCGGCCATCGATGCACTCAAGGCCGCCGGCATCCTGCTGCTGTGTTCGGTCACCAGCCTGGCCGAAGGGCTGGCGGCGCAGCACGCCGGGGTGCATGCACTGGTGGCCCAGGGTTACGAGGCCGGCGGGCATCGCGGGGTCTTCGATCCGCAGCAGGATTTGCAGATGGGCACCCTGGCTTTGGTGCGTGTATTGGTCGATGCCTGCCGGCTGCCGGTGATCGCTGCAGGCGGGATCATGGACGGCGCAGGCATTAATGCCGTCATGCAGTTGGGCGCCAGTGCCGCGCAGTTGGGCACAGCGTTCATTCTCTGCCCGGAATCGTCGGCGAACGGCGCCTATCGGGAAGCGCTCAAGGGGCCGCGCGCGCATCAGACGCGCGTCACCAGCGTCATCTCCGGCCGCCCGGCCCGGGGCATGGTCAATCGCAACTTCACCAGCCTCGAAGGGGCAGGCATCGCCTTGCCGGACTACCCGCTCACCTATGACGCCAACAAGGCGCTCAATGCCGCGGCGGCAGCCCGGGCCAATAGCGATTTCGCCGTGCAATGGGCCGGGCAGGGGGCACCGCTGGCGCGGGAATTGCCAGCCGCGGCGTTGGTGAAGCTGCTGGTGGCCGAGATGCAATACTGAGTGCAGCCCTGTCATGGTTTTGTTGTAACTTGGGCGCCAGGACTGAATCGGTTGGCAAGGAATGAACCATGACATTGACGACCCAAAGGTTGGTTGACATCGCGATGACCAACCCGATAAACGCGCTATTGGCCTCACGTTTGCCTGCGCTCGGCCTGGATCAATGCCTGCTCACGGCAGGCTGCCTGTTCCAGGCGGTATGGAATCAACAGGCGCAACGCGACCCTGCGTGGAGCATCAAGGATTACGATGTTTTCTACTTTGACACCGACCTGTCCTGGGAAGCCGAGAACGGGGTCATCCAGCGGGCCCGACATCTCTTCCAGGATCTCGGCGTCAACGTCGAGCTCAAGAACCAGGCGCGCGTGCACCTTTGGTATCGTCAGCGCTTTGGCGGGGCTTACCCAAGGCTTGAATCGGCCAGGGACGGGATTGATCGCTACCTGGTGGCAGGCACTTGCATCGGCCTGGATGTCGCCACCGGCGAGGTCTATGCCCCCTACGGGTTGGCGGATGTAGAGCAGGGCGTGCTACGCATCAATCCGGCAAACCCCAGGCCTGAGCTGTTTGAGCAGAAAGCGAAAAGTTATCAGGTTCGCTGGCCTTGGTTGAGGATTGTGTAAGGCGGGGGGCAGAGTTGCGGCGGGTGAATCGGCCACATGGGCAATCCGGATCTCACGATTTCTCAAAACAGTAAACGGTGCACGGCAACCCCTGGATCAACAGCCGGTGAACGGTGAATCGGTCTTGCGTGACCTCAGGTATCACGGCCGCCCAGAACAGCCGTGCCGGCTGGTTCGCCTCGACGTGGAAAATCTGCCATCGACCCGGGTGGCTGTTCAACAGGGTGGACACGATAAACCTGGCGACACCCTGGCCCCGAAAGCGCCGAGTGACGAACAGGTAACCGATGTTGTAGCGGGCATCGGGCACGTGGATTTCGTCATCCACGGTGACGAACCCGGCCAATTCCCCGTCGACCCGGATCAGAAATGCCTGGGTCGTGGGTTTTCGCCAGTAGTCCGAGAGCGGGGTGAGACTGTAGAAGCCATGCTCACCCAATGCCAACGGCAGCCACTCGCTGAAGTCATAGGTGTAGAACTGCATCAGGTTTTCAATGGTCTGCAGCTCATCGCGCAGGGCCGCGTGCAGTTCGATCGAGATCATCTGAAAGGTTCCCGCCAATGGCTGTGCAAGACAGGGTCAGTATGGCCCAGGCCTTTCAGTTTCGTGGACAAGGGGTGACGGTACCCACCTCAGATCGAACGCTGATTGAACCGGGCGATGAGCTGGTCGGCCGTCTCTTTGCGTTCAGAGTAGCGATCCACCAGGAACGCTTGACGGTCGCGCAGCAGCAGAGTGAATTTCACCAGTTCTTCCATCACGTCGACGACCCGGTCGTAGTACGCCGACGGCTTCATCCGGCCCGCCTCATCGAACTCCCTGCAGGCCTTCGCTACCGAGGACTGGTTGGGGATGGTGAACATGCGCATCCAGCGGCCCAGCACCCGCTGCCGTTTGCCCAACGCGCCACATGCAGGGCGGCCCATTTGAAGAAGCCGACTCCATCCAGCAGCAGACTGATAACGATGATGGCGATAAAGGTAGCGGTGGCGTTCCGGACGATGGCTCACACCGCGGGAATATCCTGCAGCGACACGGCCCCCACCGCTAACTCGATCAGCGCACCGGCAGAGGCACTCCAGCCGACGCCGAGCCCCTTGGGTTGCCAGATGACCAGTATGAGGGTGAAGACAAATACAGAAGCGGCGACCAGCATTGAAAACTCACTCGATCAGGGGGGCAGCAACAGGCAGCATCACGCACAGGACGTCCGTCCATGGCCTGCAGGCGCGAAGCATTGTTCTGCAGCCAATCGCAATTGGCCTGCAAGGTGACCTGCAAGACTTCATGCACCCAGGCGGGCAGGTCCGGATTGAGACGGTAATCAACCCACTGCCCCTGACGTCGATCGAGTAGCAGACCGCTGCTGCGCAGTTGCGCGAGATGGCGGCTGATCTTCGGCTGGCTGTCGTCCAGGGCGCACATCAGCTCGCAGACACAGCTCGCCCTGGTTGGCGATCAGCAGGGTGGCGCGGGCACGGGTCTCGTCAGCCAGGCTCTTGAATACCTCGGGAGGGGTGATCATTGCGGTTGTCTGTTATATATGGAAAAAAATATACGGATATCCATATGTGATGCGCAAATAAAGAATCGATCACCACTACGTCAAATGGCACATAACGACGTTCAACCTGCCGTCCCGGTCGAGGTGATAGCGCTGCAGATCCTGCGCCAGCAACAGCTTGCCGGTGTAGTGCGCTGCGGCTTCCTTGTAGATATCGTCGATGGACGGACTTCGCTCGAGATTGTCCTGGTAGCGTGCACTGAAGTGGGTCAGAACCAGATTGGGAATGCCTGCCAACTCGGCAAAGCGCGCGACGGCGGCGGCACTGCTGTGCCCGTAAGCCTCCTGATTGTGATCGATCAATGCCTGGGTGAAGGTTGCTTCATGTACCAGCACATCGGCACCGTCGGCCACCTCTGCCAACAGCTCGGGGGTATCGTTATCGCCGCAGATGATAATGCGTTGGGCAGGGCGCGCAGGGCGCAAATATTGTTCGGCGCGAAACACTCTTCCGGCGTACTCAACCTCATGCCCATGGGCCAACTCGCCCCACAGCGGCCCACGGGGAATCCCTTCGGCCTCCAGGCGTTGAGTATCCAGTCGCGGATGAGGATCGGATTCGGTAAAAACAAAGCCCCGGCTCGGAACGCGATGGGAGAGGGCTACGCTGTTGACCTGGACCGTTGCG
This sequence comes from Pseudomonas sp. NPDC087336, assembly GCF_044744285.1. NCBI lineage: Bacteria > Pseudomonadati > Pseudomonadota > Gammaproteobacteria > Pseudomonadales > Pseudomonadaceae > Pseudomonas > Pseudomonas sp. NPDC087336. Next base: position 148,052 of record NZ_JBIUYA010000005.1, read on the forward strand.
TTTTGCCAGCCATCGAAGGTTTCGCTCGCATGCAGATGCAATTCAAAGGGCAGCCAGGACTTGCTGACGGTCAGGCTCAGGCGCAGCCAGGGATGGAGTGCAACCGGCATCACGATATCGAGTGGTTCGACACGTCCCGACATGCCGGCGCTGGCCAGCAAGCCCGGCAAGCCGAAGCAATGATCGCCATGTACATGAGTGATGAAGCACCCGCGCAGCTCTTGCAAGGACAGCGGGGTGCGCATCACCTGATGTTGCGTGGCTTCACCGCAATCCACCAGATACCAGCCCCTGCCGGAAGATTCCATGAGGGCGGTGCCACTCACATTTCGATTTCGGGTCGGAACGCCTGATGAAGTACCCAGAAATATCAGATCCATGGCCGACTCTGCATTCGACGGTTTTGATGAGGTGCGCCCGGTTCATCCACCGCTGACTTTCCAGTGTTTGACATCATCGGCGAACATCATTTGCTTCATCTCATGGGCGATGCCATAGGCCAGGGATTCGTGTGCAGCGATGACTTTTTCTTCCGCTGAAAGGCAATGGAAAATGTCCAGCTTGGTCTCTGCCTCCGCCGTTTCGAGGGTGAAAATCTTCACGTAGCGCGCAAGGTCGTTGTCGAGGCTCGACAGGTATTCACGCAGGCGCTGATGGTCGACCGATTTTTGGCTGAAGTACCAGTTCATCGGGTGAATCAAAAAGCGCGAGTGGGGCGAGGTGATACGCCGGCCTGCCGCCAGGAACATGATGATGCCCATTGACTCGATGTTGCCTGCGTTGATTGCGCACAGCGGTACCGGCAGTGACTTCAGGAAGGTGTAGAGGGTGAAGCCAAAGTTGGTGCTACCCCCACACGTCGACAGATTGAGGAGCAGGGAGGTGGCGCCTTGTTCGATGGCTTCGAGGCAACAGTCGCGGAAGCGCTCAGTCGTTCCCTGATCGATCTGGCAATGAAAATGCACGATGTGTTCAGTCATCGATTGATTACCTGTGAGGCATGCAAGACTTCTATGCGTTATCAAGTCTAGTAAACATCGGGCATCTGATCTTGAAACTGTTGCAGATGGCCCCGCCTCATGAGGCTCTCGCCGTCCATCGAATGCGCCCGTTTTCGATGGAACCAAATGCCCGAATCCACTCGTCGCGAGCCCGATATTTCCGTTCAAACTTTCTGTTTTGTGCGTCATCCGACGTATACGGGCCCAAGCTCGTGCCAACGATGTAGAGGTGAATGAAAATGGCCAATACAGGAAATAAAAATCCCGGCAGCGACTGGGACAAAACTAATGAAGCCGGTAAAAAAGGCGGTCAGGCTTCCGGAGGACAACCCTCTCGCGATAGCGATCGCATGTCCGGAGGCGGGCAAGGCAATCGCGGAGGCGAATTTGCCGACGATAAGGAAAACATGTCCAAACCAGGCCAAAGAGGCGGCCAGGCTTCAGGTGGACAACAAGCCAACAGGGCTGACCAATCGTCCAACACTGGGCAAGGAAGCGGACGCGACAGCAATCTTGATCGCGATCAATCCGACAAGGGACGCAATGACGGTGGGATGAGCGGAGGTGGAGGCCGCAAGCCCTGATGCGGTCTGACCCACCAAGCCCCGTACCCCTCGGGGCTTGGTTTTGATCGTGCCGAACGAGAATAATCGTTCGAGTCATGCATTCCTTTCAGGAATGCATGACATAAAATTAATGAATTTTTATTATTGTCGGGGTTTCTCAAGCCTGGTGCCCCGCTGATTGTCGCGGGCAATCAGTATGCGTATGCCAGGCAGCCGTTACTGCTTGCTGCCTGGGGACAACGTTACTTGATCTGCACAAGGACCGGGCCTTCCGTCACGATCGGCGGGTCCGCGTGGATATCCGATGCATTTTTCTGAATCCACTCACGTGCAACTTTCAAGCTCGCATCGCTGCCGGCCTTGTCCGTGCAAACAGTCACCGACGTACCACCATCACCGGTATTGAGCAGCGTGTAGCTTACGAGACCAGGCACTGTACGCAGGGCGGCTTCGACGTCGGTTTTGCGCTCCTCCAATCGCTCGAAAAGCCGCTTTGCTCCAGCACCCAGGTAGGTTCTTATCACCGCATACATGATCGCCTCCCTTGGGAGCACCCAGGTTTCAATTCCCCCCCGATTCATTAAGCTTAGCCACAGGCCGGCGGCAAGCGAGATACAACGACCACCGGCGGTTTAACCCGTCGAACCCGTTTCTTCACGTCTGATCCATCGTCTCAACCACCCCCTGGTCCTCACCCAGGAAGCCACCGCTTTGATGCTGCCAAAGCCGCGCGTAGGTGCCGTTTCTTCCCAGCAACTCAGCGTGAGTACCCTGTTCGATGATGCGTCCCTCGTCCATGACAATGAGTCGATCCATGGCCGCAATCGTCGACAGCCGATGGGCGATGGCGATGACGGTCTTGCCCTGCATCATTTCATCGAGGCTTTCCTGGATGGCGACTTCGACTTCCGAGTCCAGGGCACTGGTGGCCTCGTCGAGCAACAGGATGGGGGCGTTCTTGAGCATCACCCGGGCGATGGCGATGCGTTGACGCTGGCCGCCCGAAAGCTTGATGCCGCGCTCACCCACCAGGGTGTCATAGCCGGTATGGCCTTGCCGATCGCTCAGTTGGCTGATGAAACCGTCGGCCTGGGCATTGGCCGCTGCGCTACGCACCTGGGCGTCGGTCGCGTCCGGGCGGCCGTAGGCGATGTTGTCGCGAATGGAGCGGTGCAGCAGGGAAGTATCCTGAGTGACCATGCCGATAGCGGCACGCAAACTGTCTTGTGTCACCTGAGCGATGTCTTGCCCGTCGATGCGAATCACACCGCTGTTGACGTCATAGAAACGCAGCAGCAGGTTGATCAGGGTCGATTTTCCTGCACCGGAACGGCCCACCAGGCCAATTTTTTCGCCTGGGCGGATGTTCAGGCTCAAGCCGTCGAGCACCTGGCGTTCGCCGTTGTAGTTGAAGCTCACGTTGTCAAAGCTCACCGCGCCGCCAGAGGGCACGAGCACACCGGCGTTCGGCGCATCCTGCACCTTGGGGCCGCGGGTCAGGGTAGCCATGCCGTCCTGCACGGTGCCGATGTTTTCGAACAGCGAGGTCATTTGCCACATGATCCAGTGCGACATGCCATTGATACGCAACGCCATGGCAGTAATCGCCGCCACCGCCCCTGCGCCGACTTCGCCCTGGTGCCAGAGCCACAGGGCATAACCGCCGGCTGCCATGATCAACGCCACCACCAGTGCCTGGTTGACGATCTCGAACTGGCTGACCAGGCGCATCTGGCGAAAACCTGTTTGCTTGAAATCCTCCATCGCCGCGCGCGCGAAGTGCGCTTCACGATTGGAGTGCGAGAACAGTTTCACGGTAGTGATGTTGGTGTAGGCGTCTGAAACACGCCCCGTCATCGACGATCGCGCGTGGGCCTGCTCCTGCCCGACTTGCCCCAGGCGTGGCACAAAGTACAGCATGGCCAGGCCGAACAACGCGACCCAGGCAATAAAAGGCAGCATGAGTTTCAGGGCGAAGCCGCCGGCCAGTGCGATGATTGCAATGAAGTAGACGCCGATTCCGGGTGCGATTTCGATGAGGGTGAACAAAACTTCGCGCACGGCCAATGCCGTCTGCATCACCTTGGTGGTGACCCGGCCAGAAAACTCATCGGAAAAGAAGGAAAGGCTTTGGCGCAGCATCAGCCGATGGAAATCCCAGCGCAGCCGCAACGGCAGGTTAATCGCCAATATCTGGTGCTGCACCATGGTGCGAAGCGCCACCAGCCCAATGCTGGTGAGCAACACTATCGCGATCCCCCACAGCACCGAGCTTTCCTGCCTGTTTGCATCGCCACCGGCCTGCCAGGTCGAGAGCAGATCCACGACCTGCCCAAGAAAGGAAAACAGCCAGGCTTCGTAGATCGACACACTGGCACTGAGCAGCGCCAGCGCAAGGATATAGCCGCGAGCTCCGCGCGTGCAGGCCCACAGGAACCGCATCAGGCCGACAGGCGGAGGTGGCGCTTCGTCGGGGGGAAATGGATCGAGCCTTCGTTCAAACACGCGAAGCATTGTGGTCTCCGAAATGATCTGGGTGAGGGGATTCTGCCATTTAATGGGTATTTTGAGGGTTTGCAGGTCAGGGCGCCGGGGGATGAAGGGCCCTGCATCTAAAGCGCTGGGTGGAACTTTTACAGATGTAAAGGGGTGAAGGGTGTAAAGGAGTGTAAAGGGGACGCCCATTAGCCTGGATCAGAGTCCAGCTAATGGGGGTGATCCTTGTCTCACGGCAAGTGTCAGTTCAATGGCAGCTCGGTTGTCATCAAACTGAGAGTGGCTGTTCACCGTTGCCGTTTACGAACAACCAGAGGTTGAAATTTCGCTGGCGAAAGAGCCCGTGGTGCCGGTATCGACCTGGGCCGATGGGCTGACAGACATCCGTGCGCCGGCAGACAAGCTGCTGTTGATCCGGGGAATGTGGCACAGGGACGATTGCGCGCCCATGCTCATGCGCACATTCGCCACGTCCGCAGTGAAGGGCAGCGGTTTTTTGTTGAAGGTGCCGCCCATAGCCAGGTCAAGCACCAGTTCACCCGTCTTGCCCTCGATCTGGATGTCAGTGCCCATGCTGCCTGCCACCGTCAGTCTGGACGGATCGACGGCACACGCAGGGGCCACGATTTTAACCCCTGCTTTGCCTGTCAGCCCCGTCAGTGGTTCGCTGATATACAGCGTGATGTCCAGCGCAGGGGAGGCGAGGCGAACATTTTCCGCTGCGTCATTCACCAGCAATAACGCCTTGTCGTTTGTCGTCACCTGGAGCGTGTTCAGCGTATCGGCAGGGCCTGAGACCACCATTGATGGCGTTGCAGCGCATTTGATCGACAGGTTGATGCCCTGTCGGGCTTCAACGCTGCTGAAAGCGGTCAGGGCAAAGGTTTTTTCCGCGGCCAGTGTAGCGCAGCTGGTCGTGCTGGCCAGCAGCGCAAGCATCAGCTTCATCGTGTCCATGTTGTTCATACAACCTCCTTGTTTCACAGAAGTGCCGATAGGGAAAGCCAAACCCAGAAACGAGCTGATAGAGCCCGATAGGGTTGCCAGCGCTGTCCACGCCCGACTAAAACCACTGTGGTTTTGAGTTGGCAGGTAGCGCGAAACGCCAGATATTGTAACGTTCGGCGCGCTGCACGCCAGTGGTAACGGTATCGGGCCAGTACACTCGATCACTGGTTTCAATCAGGCGCGTCACCCCGGTCACCGGATCGACAAGGTTGGGTGCAGCGGCTCAAACGAGGCCGCCGTTGACGCGCAGGACTTGCCCATTGACCCAGGCCGAATCAGGGCCAGCCAAGAAGGAAACGACGCGGGAAATGTCCTCTGGTTGAGCCAGGCGCTCCAGCGGAGGCATCTTGGCGAAGGTCTGGATCTGTTCTTCGCTCTTGCCGTGCAGGAACATGTCGGTCGCGACCGGGCCCGGTGCCACGGCGTTGACGGTGATGTTGCGACCGCGCATTTCCTTGGCGAACACCTGGGTCAGGGATTCCACCGCCGCTTTGCTGGCGATGTACACGGCGTAGCCCGGTAGATTCATGCCGACGGTGCTGCTGGAGAAGTTGATGATCCGGCCGCCGCTGTTCAAGCGAGTCGCGGCTTCACGCAGGGTATTGAAGGTGCCACGAGCGTGGATGTTGAAGTTCTGGTCGAACAGTTCGTCGCTGTGTTGTGCCAGTGGCAGCACCTTGAGGATGCCGGCGTTGTTCACCAGCACATCGACCTTGCCCAGTTGTGTTTCGGTTTCGTCGAACATCCGACGCACGTCGTCAACGTTGGCGACATCTGCCTTGATCGCTATGGCCTGGTGGCCGGCCTGGCGCAGTTCCACCACCAGTTTCGAGGCTTCGCTGGCGCTGCTGGCGTAGTTGATGGCGACAGAGAAACCTTCGCTGGCCAGTTGTTTGGCGATGACCGCGCCAATGCCGCGGGAGGCGCCGGTTACGATGGCAACTTTCGACGTGTGAGTCGTCATGGCGGTGATTCCTTCGAAGTTGGGTTGTTTGCTCGGTATGAAGCAAGATTCACATGTTTACTTCAGGTGATAAATGCACGAGATTTGGCTTTACTGTTCAATAATCGCCAACAATCGAAGGCCAGGAACTCAACGTGGATCAAGTCAAGGCGATGAAGGTGTTTGTGCGGATCTACGAGCGCAGCAGCTTTACGTTGGCCGCGGACGACCTGAACCTGCCACGCGCGACGCTGACCCACACGTTGAATCAGTTCGAAGCCTGGCTGGGCACGCGATTGCTGGAGCGCAGTACCCGCAAGGTGCGCCCGACGCTGGATGGCGAGACGTACTACCTGCGTTGCGTGCAGTTGCTGGCGGAACTGGAAGAGGCCGAACTGGCGTTCCGCGGCGTGGCGCCGAAGGGAAGGTTGCGGGTGGATTTGCATGGCACCCTGGCCAAGCACTTCGTGATCCCGGCGTTGCCGCAGTTCATGGCCCGTTACCCGGACATCGAGTTGTCCATCAGCGAGGCAGACCGCTTTGTCGACCTGATCGCCGAAGGCGTCGACTGCGTGCTGCGCGCCGGCACGCTGGGCGACTCGGCGCTAATCGGCAAACGTGTTGCCAACTTGCGCCAGATCACCTGTGCCAGTCCTGCGTATCTACGCAAATACGGCGAACCGAAAACCCTCGACGACCTGAAGAATCACCGCGCGGTGAAATACGTTTCACGCACTACCGCCAAGTTGTTTCCATTTCAATTCATGGTCGACGGTGAGCTGAAGGAAGTGGCCATTGACGGCGCGCTTTCGGTGTTCGGCGCGCAGATCTATGCCGCATCGGCGATTGCCGGACTGGGCTTGATCCAATGCCCGCATTACCGAATGGAAACGCAGATTTCTCAGGGCCTGGTGAAGGAAATCCTCAACGACCTGCCTCCGCCGTCGATGCCGGTTTCAGTGCTGTACCCACACAACCGCCATATGTCACCACGGGTGCGGGTATTTGTGGACTGGTTGGGCGAGATATTCGCCAAGGCACTGTGAGGTCGAGCGCTAGGCGCCAGGATAGCGAGCAAGCGCTGGCATTAGACTGAGAGACTTCCCGCTCTTGCTACGAAGACGTTGCAGATAGGCTCAGGCGATCGGAATCAGATGGGTTTATTTACGCAATCACAGCTTCTAGCTGGGTCTGAATACCTGTCAACGCTTCGTACATTCCATGTCCCCTATGTCAATGGGCCGTCAGGTAGGGATGTATAAGGAAAATTCAAGACCTGCAGCGGTTAAATGGAGCCGCAAACTGCTTACATTGTGCTTACCGCAGTTTTTTGCACAAAAAAATGCCTCCATGGGTTGGGGGCATTTTCGTAACGTGGAGGCAAGCTTTTCGCGTCATTGTGGGGGAGCGAAATTGGCGTAAGCGCTTGTTTTATATTGGAAACCCCAGAAACGACAAAGCCCTGAATAATCAGGGCTTTGTCGTATAAAGATGGCGGAGGCGATGGGATTCGAACTCATGGACCTGTTACAGTCGACGGTTTTCAAGACCGTTGCCTTAAACCACTCGGCCACACCTCCGTTTGTGTTGCGGGCGCCATAATACCTGAATGAAACACACTGTCAAACTCTCTGCATAGCTTGTTACAGGGCGTCTGTTATGATCTTTGCGACTGAACGTTTCAAACCAACAGGAGTGTCGCCATGCGCGAACAGGATTACGCAGTGAATAACAGCGTGCAGGCTGAGCAGCTAGAGGTTAGCCGCGTCCTGCGCAACACATATGGCTTGCTGGCACTGACGCTCGCCTTCAGTGGTGTGATGGCGTACGTTGCCCAGCAGATGCGTGTCGGCTACCCGAACATTTTCGTGGTACTGATCGGCTTCTACGGCCTTTTCTTCCTGACCAACAAACTCCGTGACTCCGCCTGGGGCCTGGTGTCGGCCTTTGCCCTGACCGGTTTCATGGGTTTCCTGCTCGGCCCGATCCTCAACCGTTACCTGGGCATGCAGGGCGGCGCTGAAGTGGTCAGCTCGGCCTTTGCCATGACAGCACTGGTGTTTGGCGGCCTGTCGGCCTATGTGCTGATCTCGCGCAAGGACATGAGTTTCCTCAGTGGCTTCATCACTGCGGGTTTCTTCGTGTTGCTGGGTGCGGTGGTTGCCAGCTTCTTCTTCCAGATCAGCGGCCTGCAACTGGCGATCAGCGCGGGCTTCGTGCTGTTCTCCTCGGTCTGCATCCTGTTCCAGACCAGCGCCATCATCCACGGCGGCGAGCGCAACTACATCATGGCCACCATCAGCCTGTATGTATCGATCTACAACCTGTTCGTCAGCTTGTTGCAGCTGTTTGGCATCATGAGTCGCGATGATTGATCGCCAGCCATGATTGAAAAAACCCGCTTCGGCGGGTTTTTTTATTCTTGGCAAATCGAGCGTCGGCTATGCCATTGGCGGCAAGCGCCGCTTGACCGGGGTTTTCTTGACGATGGCGGTGTTGGTTTCGGCGTGGGTGTTGAGGCGGTCGAGCAGGGTGTCCAGTTGTTCCATCGAACGCACGTGCAGGCGGGCGATGAAGCAGTCGTCACCGGTGACCTTGTCGCATTCGGTGAACTCGGGAATCGCCATGATCTGCCGCTCCACTTCCTGCAACTGGCCGGGCAACGGGCGAACGCGCACGATGGCCTGGAGTTGATAGCCGAAGCATTTCGGGTCGATTTCCACGGTGTAGCCCTTGAGTACACCGCGCTCTTCGAGACGACGCAGGCGCTCGGCCACGCTGGGCGAGGACAGGCCGCTGATTTGCGCCAGGGCCTTGAGCGAACGTCGCGAGTCTTCCATCAAGGCGGTGATCAGCACTTGGTCGATGTCATCGGTCATGGCAAAACCCCTATTAGGCAATTAAGCAAAATCGCCTTCGCATTAAAGGCAGATTTCGAGTTTAGCCTGATTTTTGTGCTGGAGAAGCGTCCCGGTGGATTGGCATACTTTGCCCATCAACCACAGGAGTCTGATGATGGACAACTCGATACGTCGCGGCTCGTTCGAAATGACCGCCGCCATGCTGATCTCCGGGACCATCGGCTGGTTCGTGCTGGTGTCCGGGCAACCGGTGCTGGACGTGGTGTTCTGGCGCTGCCTGTTCGGGGCCGGTGCGCTGCTGCTGATTTGCGCGGCGTTCGGCTTCCTTCGCCCTGGCATCCTGACCCGCACCACTTTCCTGTTGGCGGTGCTCAGCGCAGTGGCGATCGTCGGCAACTGGGTGCTGTTGTTCGCCTCCTATTCCCGCGCCTCGATTGCCATCGGTACCGCGGTGTATAACGTGCAACCGTTCATGCTGGTGGGGCTGGCGGCGGTGTTTCTCAACGAGAAAATTACCCTGCAGAAACTGGCCTGGCTGGGCGTTTCGTTTCTCGGAATGCTGGCGATTGTCAGTGCACATGGCGGGGAGGGCGAGAGCGGTAACGAGTACCTGATTGGTATCGTTCTGGCCTTGGGTGCTGCGTTCCTCTACGCGATCGCCGCGTTGATCATCAAGCGCCTGACCGGTACGCCGCCGCATCTGATCGCGTTGGTACAGGTCAGCACCGGTGTGGTGCTGCTCGCGCCATTCGCGCACTTTTCGGCCCTGCCGCAGGAACCGAGTGCCTGGGGTAGCCTGGTCACCTTGGGCATCGTGCATACGGGCGTGATGTATGTGTTGCTGTATGGCGCGATTCAGAAACTGCCAACCGCGCTGACCGGCGCGCTGTCGTTCATCTACCCGATCGCGGCGATCTTCGTCGACTGGTTTGCCTTCGGCCATCACCTGGAACCGCTGCAATGGATCGGGGTGGCGGCGATCCTGCTGGCGGCTGCCGGCATGCAACAGGGCTGGAGCCTGAAGTTTCGGCGGACCGTCACCCCGTAAGGCGCTTCAGATGTTCCAGCGCGGCGCGGTCTTGGCCAAGCGCTGGCGCATCTGGCCGATGTTGGCCAGCGGCGCCAGGAATAGACCGCGTAGAGCGGCAGGGCGAAGGGTGGATGCCGGTGGTCAGCAGGATCGTCGCCAGCAACCCGAGCGACACGCGCATCGCATGGATCATCCGCGCGTGGCGATAGCGCCGGTACGGGTCCAGCAGCGGACGCAGTAACCGGCGTAGTAGCGGTGGCAGGCGAAGAGCCGTGGATGCGCTCAGGTCGGCTCTCCTCAGAAGATGTAGTCAGTGGTCAGGAAGCTCGAGCTGCGGCCACTGATGATCTCGCTGATGAGATCCTTGTTGGTCTCCTGGAACTTGGTCGCCACCAGCGTGCGGATCGAAAACACCCGCAACGCGTCATGCACCGACAAGGTGCCCTCGGCGGAGTTTTTCCGGCCGTTGAAGGGGTAGGTGTCCGGGCCGCGCTGACACTGGGCATTGAGGTTGATGCGCCCGACCTGGTTGGCGAAGGTGTCGACCAGCCTTCCGACCGCCACCGGATTGGTGCCGAAGATGCTCAGTTGCTGGCCGAAGTCCGATTCGAGGACGTAGTCGATCACCGTGTCCAGGTGACGATACGGCACGATCGGCACCACCGGGCCGAATTGTTCTTCCTGGTAGACTCGCATCTGCGGCGTCACCGGGTACAGCACTGCGGGGTAGAAGAACGACGCGCGAGCCTCACCGCCATGGGGGTTGACCACTTTCGCACCTTTGCCCACGGCATCGGCCACCAGTGAGTGCAGGTAATCGACCTTGCCCGACTCCGGCAGCGGCGTCAGCGCCACACCGCTGTCCCACGGCATGCCGGGTTTGAGCGTGGTCAGTTTGGCGTTGAATTTTTCGATGAAGGCTTCGACCACGTCTTCGTGGACAAACAGGATCTTCAGGGCAGTGCAGCGCTGGCCGTTGAATGACAGGGAGCCGGTGAGCGCTTCAGTCACCGCATTGTCCAGATCCACTTCCGGCAGAACGATGCCGGGGTTTTTCGCATCCAGGCCCAGTGCCGCGCGCAAGCGATGAGGGCGCGGGTGCAATTTCTTCAGGTCGCTGGCGGCCTTGTTGGTGCCGATAAAGGCGAAGATGTCGATGTTGCCGCTGGCCATCAGCGCACTGACCGTCTCGCGCCCGCTGCCATAGATCACGTTGATCACCCCGGCCGGGAAGCTGTCGCGGAAGGCCTCCAGCAATGGGCGGATCAACAGCACGCCAAGCTTGGCCGGCTTGAACACCACGGTGTTGCCCATGATCAGCGCCGGGATCAGCGTGGTGAAGGTTTCGTTCAGCGGATAGTTGTAGGGGCCCATGCACAGCGCCACGCCCAGCGGTACGCGACGGATCTGGCCGAGGGTGTCCTGTTCCAGTTCGAAGCGGCTGGAGCGACGGTCGAGTTCTTTCAGGGCATTGATGGTGTCGACGATGTAATCGCAGGTGCGGTCGAACTCTTTTTCTGAATCCTTGAGGTTCTTGCCGATTTCCCACATCAGCAACTTGACCACGGCCTCGCGCTGTTCACGCATGTGCCCGAGGAAGGTTTCGACGTGCTGGATGCGCTCGGCCACGCGAATGGTCGGCCACAAACCCTGGCCGCGATCATAGGCGCGCACGGCGGCATCGAGGGCGGTCAAGGCGGTGGCGGCATCCAGCAGCGGCGTGCTGCCGAGAATGACTTGTTCGTCGCCGCCAGGGCCACTCAGGTACACCGGGCTGCGGACCTGGGCGAGGGGACCAGGCCAGGTTTTCAACACGCCGTCGACCAGGTACTCACGTTGTTCGACCTGGCCGTCGAGACGGTATTTTTCCGGGATGCTGCCGGCGTCGGGAAACAGGTTGCCAAGAATCTGTGCGGTCGTCATGTCGCTACCCCGTGTGTAATGTCAGCCGTGCGCGTATGGCTAGCCGTTGAAGAATCCAGTTCAAGGGTTATACGCCTTGTTGATGGTTTTTTTTAACTGCAATCGAGCGCTGATGGGCAGAATAGAGGGGTGAAGGTGTGGCTGTTGTGCTTCAAGCGTAGACCGCAATCGGCGTTGGGTGAAACGCGATCTTTTGACCTGGGAACACACAATGGCCGATGTCGGGGTTAAACTTCGCGCTCTTTCATAAGGAGTTCACATGAGTCACTACCAGCCGGGCATTCTCGCCACCCCTGTTCCGCCTCTCGCTCGTCACATGTTCTTCGCCCTGGAATCGGCCGCGGCACTCCCGGCCGCGCTGGACAAGCTTGCGCAACTGGTGGATGGCAAATCGGCAGTGGTCGGCTTCGGTGAGTCTCTGGTCAAGGCTCTCGACGGACATATCGAAGGCTTGCGGGCTTTTCCGGCGCTGACCGGTGTCGGCGTCGACAACCCGTCGACGCAACAGGCGCTCTGGTGCTGGTTGCACGGGGTCGACCGTGGCGAACTGCTTAACCGCAGCAACGCTTTCGAGGCGGCTTTGGCCCCGGCCCTGCGCCTGGTGCAAGTGACCGAGGGTTTCCGTCACCGTGACGGCCATGACCTGACCGGCTACGAAGACGGCACTGAAAATCCCCGTGACGAAGCCGCCGCGGCCGCCGCGCTGGTGGGTGAGGGCGCCGAGGGCATGGTGGGCGGCAGCTTCGCCGCGCTCCAGCAATGGCAGCACGACCTCAAGGGCTTTCGTGCGATGCCGTCCCATGAGACGGATAACATCATGGGCCGCCGCCTGAGCGATAACGAAGAACTCGACGACGCGCCGATCTCTGCCCACGTCAAACGCACCGCCCAGGAGAGCTTTGCCCCTGAGGCGTTCGTGGTTCGCCGCTCGATGCCCTGGATCGAAGGCGAACGCGCCGGGTTGATGTTCCTGGCCTTCGGTTTTTCCCTCGATGCCTTCGAAGTGCAGCTGCGGCGCATGAGCGGGCTGGAAGACGGAATCACCGACGGTTTGTACCGCATCAGCCGGCCTATTACCGGTGGCTACTACTGGTGCCCGCCGCTGAAAGATGGTCGATTGGACCTGCGGGCACTGCGTTCGCAGACTAACGTCGGTTGAACCCGGTTCGCCTGTAGGAGCCAGGCTTGCCGGCGACCCAGGTGCTGCGGTGTGTCTGTTGCACTGCGTTACCGTTCTTCGCGGGCAAGCCTCGCTCCTACAGGTAAGCCGCGGGAGCCGCGCGCTGCGGTGTGTCAGGTAGGCCGACGCATCTAACCTTATGCCCAAACAGTATTTCTCAAGGCAGGTTTTAGAACTCTAAGATCACGTCATAACTCGTTATGACAAGTGATCTTCATGACCGATAACGTTCTATCTCTCAGTAGCGTACCTCTGCACACCCAGCTGCGCGATGTGTTGCGTGCGCGCATCCTCGACGGTGAATATCCGCAGGACAGCCAGATGCCTTCCGAAAGCGAGCTCGGCGCGCTGTTCAAGGTCAGTCGCATCACCGTGCGCCAGGCCCTCGGCGATCTGCAGAAGGAAGGGCTGATCTTCAAGATCCACGGCAAGGGTACCTTCGTCGCCAAGCCGAAAACCTTCCAGAACGTCAGCACCTTGCAAGGCCTGGCCGAGTCCATGACCGGGCGCGGCTATGAGGTGATCAACCGCTTGCGCAGCTTCAAGTTCATCGCCGCCGACAAGCTGGTGTCCGAACGCCTGCAGGTCGCCGAAGGCGAGACCGTGGCGCAGATCAAGCGGGTTCGCCTGATCAACCGCGAGCCGATTTCCCTGGAAATCACCTACCTGCCCAAAGCCCTTGGCGAGCGCCTGGAGAAGGCCGATCTGGTGACCCGCGACATTTTCCTGATCCTGGAAAACGACTGCGGCCTGGCCCTCGGTCACGCCGACCTGGCCATCGACGCGGTACTGGCGGACAGCGACTTGACCCAGGCGCTGAACGTCGAGGCCGGCTCGCCGATCATGCGCATCGAGCGCCTGACCCACGACGCCGAAGGCCGCCCAGTGGACTTTGAACACCTTTACTACCGTGGCGATGCCTTCCAGTACCGCTTGCGGATCGACCGGCAAAAAGTGGCGCAGGCATGACCCGAACGACTCTTGAACAGGAATACGACATCGTCGTGATCGGCGGCGGTACCGCCGGCCCCATGGCGGCGATCAAGGCCAGGGAACGCAACCGCGACCTGCGGGTGTTGTTGATCGACAAGGCCAACGTCAAGCGCAGCGGCGCGATCAGCATGGGCATGGACGGCCTGAACAACGCGATCATTCCCGGCCACTCCACGCCGGAGCAATACACCAAGGAAATCACCATCGCCAACGACGGCATCGTCAATCAGGCCGCGGTGTATGCCTACGCGACCCACAGCTTCGAGACTATCGAACAGCTGGACCGCTGGGGCGTGAAGTTCGAGAAGGACGAGACCGGCGACTACGCGGTGAAAAAGGTCCACCACATGGGCGCCTACGTGCTGCCGATGCCGGAAGGCCACGACATCAAGAAGGTCCTGTACCGTCAGTTGAAACGGGCGCGGGTCAGCATCACCAATCGCCTGGTCTGCACCCGTTTGCTCAAGGACGAGGAGGGGGCGGTCAACGGCGTGATGGGCTTCGATTGCCGCACGGCCGACTTCCATGTGATCAAGGCCAAGGCCGTGATCCTCGCCTGCGGCGCCGCCGGGCGCCTGGGGTTGCCGTCCTCGGGTTACCTGATGGGCACCTACGAAAACCCGACCAATGCCGGCGACGGTTATGCCATGGCCTATCACGCAGGAGCTGAACTGGCGAACCTGGAATGCTTCCAGATCAACCCGCTGATCAAGGACTACAACGGCCCGGCCTGCGCCTATGTCACGGGGCCCCTGGGTGGCTACACCGCCAACAACAAGGGCGAGCGCTTCATCGAGTGCGACTACTGGAGCGGCCAGATGATGTGGGAGTTCCACCAGGAGCTGGAAAGCGGCAACGGCCCGGTGTTCCTCAAGCTTGATCACCTGGCCGAAGAAACCATCCAGAACATCGAAGAGATCCTGCACAGCAACGAGCGGCCGAGTCGCGGTCAGTTCCACGCCAATCGCGGCACCGATTACCGCACGCAGATGGTCGAGATGCACATCTCCGAAATCGGCTTTTGCAGCGGACATTCGGCGTCGGGAGTGTGGGTCAACGAGAAGGCCGAGACCTCGGTCAAGGGCCTGTATTCGGCGGGGGACATGGCCGCGGTGCCGCACAACTACATGCTCGGTGCGTTCACCTACGGCTGGTTTGCCGGCACCAACGCGGCAGACTTTGTCGCCGGACGCGAGTTTTCAGCACTGAATGCCGAGCAGATCGACATCGAAAAACAGCGAGTCTACGCACCGCTGGACCGCGAACACGGGCTGCCGCCGGCCCAGGTCGAGTACAAGCTGCGGCGCTTCGTCAACGACTACCTGCAGCCGCCGAAAGTGACCAGGAAGATGCAGATCGGCCTGCAACGTTTCAGCGACATCCAGCGTGACCTCGACCAGATCAAGGCCCACAACGCCCACGAACTGATGCGCGCCATGGAAGTCAGCATGATCCGCGATTGCGCCGAAATGGCCGCACGCGCTTCGCTGTTCCGCGCCGAAAGTCGCTGGGGGCTTTACCACTACCGGGTCGACCACCCGCAACGCAACGACAGCGACTGGTTCTGCCATTGCCACCTGAAGAAGGGCGAAAACGGCTTGATGACCAGTTTCAAGAAAGCCGTCGAGCCTTACATCATCCCGCTGGACGCCGATGAAATGCAGGCCTACGACCGGTTGCGGGTCGGTGCCGATGCGGCTTGAAGCCGTCAACAATAGAGAGACTGAAAATGGCCTATCAACCCCAGGAAATCTTCTTCCGCTCCAACGCGCCGGTCACAGTCGATGAAGACCTGTGCATCGCCCACAAGGGCTGCACCGTGTGCGTCGACGTCTGCCCGATGGACTTGCTGGCGATCAACCCGGTCACGCAAAAGGCCTACATGGCTTTCGATGAGTGCTGGTACTGCATGCCGTGTGAAAAGGACTGCCCGACCGGAGCGGTGAAAGTCGATATCCCTTACTTATTGCGCTGAATGACAGGACGCCATCGTCGGAACGCCACCCGGAGCAAGCTCGCTCCCACAGTGGATCGAGGCCAGTCGCAAGTTCTGCGTACACCAGAAAAACCTGTGGGAGCGAGCTTGCTCGCGATGAGGCCAGTCCGAACAACCCACAACGCCACCCGGTAACCCCCGGACGCTTGCTTCAAGACACCCCTCGTTTCCCACCACGCCCTGATCGTGGCGGAGACGAACATCCAATAAATGATTCGAGGGGAAACACTCATGATGTTGCGTGCAGCTTTGGCCGGTCTGGTACTGGCTTCATTCACCCTGTCGGCGCAGGCGGAGACCATCCGCATTGCCATCGGCACCCAGGACACCACCATCAACTGTGCCGCCGGCGGCCTGTTGATCCGCGAACTGGGCCTGCTGGACAAATACCTGCCCCACGACGGCCCCTACAAGGACGCCAAATACGAGGTGCAGTGGAAGAACTTCACCAGTGGCGCGCCACTGACCAATGAGATGGTCGCCGGCAAACTCGATTTCGGCGCCATGGCCGATTTCCCTGGTGCGTTCAACGGCGTGGCGTTTGAAACCGCCGGCAAGCACAGCCTGTTCATCAGCGTGCTGTCGGGCAGCACCAAGGGCAGTGGCAACGGCATCGTGGTGCCGAGCGCATCGGGCGTGCAATCACTGGCCGAGCTCAAGGGCAAGACCATTTCCGTACCGTTCGCGTCCACCGCCCACGGCATGTTGCTGCGCGCTGTGGCGGCCCAGGGCTGGGACCTGCTCAAGGACGTGAACATCATTGCGCAGCCACCGGAAGTCGCCGGTTCCGCGTTGCAGGCCGGCAAGATCGACGCTCATGCCGACTTCGTGCCGTTCGCCGAACTGTTCCCGAGCCGCGGGTTCGCGCGCAAGATCTACGACGGTTCCCAGGCGGGCGCGCCAACCTTCCACGGTGCGCTGGTAGACCAGGCCTATGCGAAGAAATACCCGGAAATCGTCGTCGCCTATCTGCGCGCAAGCATCGAGGCCAACCAGCTGCTTGCCGCCGAGCCCGAGAAGTACAGCGAGCTGATCGCCAAGGTCACCGGGGTCGATGCCGAGGTCAACTACCTGTTCCACGGCCCGCTCGGTGTGCAGACCCGCGACCTGACCTGGAAACCGGAATATCGCCAGGCCGTCGGCACCGCCATCGACACCCTCAAGTTGTTGAAGAAGGCCGATCGCGGTCTCGACCTGAATACCTTCATCGACGACCAGTACATTCGCGCCGCGTTCAAGGCGTCCAACCTGGACTACAGCGCGCAGTTGGCGAATTACCAGCAAACACCGCTCAAGGCCGTCGATGCAGCCAGTGGCCAGGCCATCACCGACTTCAGCCACGTGGCCGAGATCTGGGTGCGCGGCGAACCGAAAGTCCGCCAATACGCCTCGGCGCAAGCAGCCTTCACCGCGTTGGCCGTGTTGAAGCAGGAAGGCAAGAACATCCGCGCGGTGTATGCCCAGGCCAGTGACAGCGGGATCAAGTTGCTGGCCGACCAGGCATGGTTTGCCAGTGATGCCAAGGGGCAACTGAGTGCGTTCCTGCTCAAGGGCCAGGCCCAGCAATTCGCCACGGCCCAGGGCGGCAAGGTGTTCGACTTCACGGATGCCACGGCGCAGGCCTTAGCGAGCCGTTGAGTTCGGGATCGTTCCCACGCTCTGCGTGGGAATGCCGCCAGGGACGCTCCGCGTTCCGCTTTTGAATGTGACGCAGAGCGTCACGGGATGCATTCCCACGCAGAGCGTGGGAACGATCAGAGGTGATACATGTTTGCACGCTGGATACCCAGAGCCGCCTCCTTGCTGCTCTGCCTTTTGTTCTGGCAACTCGCCGCCAGCCACCACTGGAACCTGGGCCTGGTGACCTTCGCCAACGTCCCGACCCCGCTTGCCGTGATTGAAGCGGCGCTGGGCCTGGGTGACTCCGGCAAGCTCGCCCGGCACCTTGGCAGCAGCCTCAGTCGGGTCTTCGCCGGTTACCTCGCGGCGCTGGTCATCGGCGTTGCACTGGGCCTGGCCATCGGCCGCTCGAAATGGGCCGAAGACCTGTTGCTGCCACCGCTGGAAGTGCTGCGCCCAATCCCCGCCGTGGCCTGGATTCCCCTGGCGATCCTGATGTTCCCCTCGTCCGAGCTGTCGATGGTCTTCATCACCTTTACGGGCGCCTTGTTCCCGATCCTGCTCAATACCGTGCACGGTGTCGAAGGCGTCGATCCACGGCTGATCGCCTCGGCGAAAAGCCTCGGGGCAGGGCGACGGGCGATGCTGCTGGAAGTCATTGTGCCGGGGGCCGCACCGAGCATCATCACCGGCCTTTCCATCGGCATGGGCACGTCGTGGTTTTGCCTGGTGACCGCCGAGATGATCTCCGGCCAATACGGCATCGGCTATTACACCTGGGAGTCCTACACCATCCAGAACTACCCCGACATTGTGGTCGGCATGTTGCTGATCGGAATACTCGGGATGGGCAGCAGCCTGCTGATCAAACGCCTGGGCGGTGTATTCACGCCCTGGCATCGACCACGAGGAAAAGCCTGATGAGTGTGTTTCAACAGCCTGAAGGGCGGATCGATATCCGCGGTTTGTCGATCAGCCTGGGCGAGGGCAGTGCCGCTTTTGAAGCGGTGCAGGGCATCGATTGCCAGATCGAACCGGGGCAGTTCGTGTGCATCCTCGGGCCGTCCGGTTGCGGCAAGTCCACCTTGCTTGGCGCGCTGGCCGGCCACCTGCAACCACGCGCTGGCAGCCTCAAGGTTGATGGCGCGGCGGTGTCCGGGCCGTCGCCGCAACGCGGCATGGTGTTTCAGCAGCACACACTATTGCCCTGGCGCACGGTGCGCGACAACGTTGCGTTCGGCCTGAAAATGCGCGGCATCGGTAAAACCGAACGCCACGAGGCCGCCGATGAAATCCTTGCCCTGGTGGGCCTTGAAGGCTTCGCCGAGCGCTGGCCGGATCAGTTGTCCGGTGGCATGCAACAACGGGTGGAGATCGCCCGGGTGCTGGTCAATCGCCCGCGTTTGTTGCTGATGGACGAGCCCTTTGGTGCTCTTGATGCCCTGACCCGCTTGAACATGCAGGAACTGCTGCTGGACATCTGGACGCGCATTCGCACCACCGTGGTGTTCGTCACCCATGACATCGACGAGGCGCTGTTCCTCGCCGATCGCTTGCTGGTGATGAGCACGCGCCCCGGTCGGATCATCGAAGACCTGCGCCTGGATTTCCCTCGCCCACGCACCACCGAACGGGTGACCAGCCACGAATTTTCCCGCTTGAAACGTCACTGCCTCGAACTCCTGCGTCACGAAGACGGTCGGCAGCTGCCACGCCTGAACCCTCTCGGACTTCCCCCAGAAAACAAACTGCCGCGATTTGCCCTATGACCTCACTATTCGATGTAACCGATAACGATGACATTCTTGCCCTGCAACCACGCCTGACTGACGACGATGCCGGCGTGCGCCGCATCGCCCTGATCGAACTGGCCGACCTGGAAGAGCCGGACGGCCTGCTGTGGCTGGTCAACCGACTGGCCGGGGACCCGGCCGAAGACGTCCGTGCCGAAGCCGCGCGGTTGCTCGAAGCCTGGGAAGACACGCCTGTGGTCGAGGCGTTGTGCCAGGCGCTGACCGATCCATGCGCAGCGGTGCAAGCCGCCGCCGCGCAAAGCCTCAGCCTGCTCAAGAGCGAAGCGGCGGGCGGGGTGATCCTGCCGTGGACCGGGCATGCCGACATCGGCGTGCGCATCGCCGCGTTCAGGGCCTTGCGCGAGTTGCGCTACCCGCAGGCGGCCCCGGCGGCGCTGGTTGCATTGAGCGATCAGGAGGCCAATGTCCGCCGTGAAGCCGTCGGCGTGCTGGGTTGGCTCAAACAACTCGACGCCTTGCCGGCCCTGGCGCGGCTAGCCAGGGCCGACCCGGACACCGAAGTGCGCCGCGCCGCCACCGGAGCACTCGGCCTGGCCTCTGACGCACAGGTGCTGCCGGCCCTGCGCCAGGCCTTGCAGGACCAGGCCTGGCAAGTGCGCGAGGAAGCCGCCACCACCCTGGGCAAGGTCGGCCATATCGACGCCGGCCCGGCATTGGTCCAGGCCTTGAGCGACGATTACTGGCAAGTCCGCCTGCGCGCCACCCGCAGCCTTGGCCGCTTGCGTTACGCCCAGGCACTAGACGCGCTGATCGAAACCCTCGGTCACCACATCAGCAACCTGCGCAAGGAAGCCGCCCTGGCCCTCGGCGAATTGAATGAAAAAGGCGCCATCGCACCGCTGCAGGCCGCGCAAGACGATGGTGATCCGGAAGTGCGCAAGGCGGTGCGCATTGCCCTGAGTCAGCTGCAATGAACCCGGTGGCAGTGGGCAACTCCCGCGGCCGGCAGCAGCTGCGCTTGAACTGGCCGGATGGCCGCGAGCAGTGGCTGGACCATGCCGAGTTGCGCCGCCAGTGCCCGTGTTCGCAGTGCCGGGCGTTTCGCTTGCGCGGGATGACGCCGTTGGTCGACGCCCGCGTCCGGCTGATCGAGGTGAATTCGCAGGGGTATGGGTTGCAGTTGGTGTTCAGCGATGGGCATGAGCGGGGGATTTATCCGTGGGCCTATCTCGCCGGGCTTACTCGGTGAATGGAATGCCGCTTTCGCTGGCAAGCCAGCTCCTACAATTGATCGGTGCCGCATCCAATAGTGTGGTTGCCTGCGTCCTTGTAGGAGCTGGCTTGCCAGCGAAGGCAATCTGAAATTCAGCGCAAGATTCAAAGGCCAAATCGCCAGCAAGCCGATTCCTACAGAGTGGGAACTCAGAAGGATTTGCTGACGCTCGCCACTACCGTTGCGCTGCACACATCGTCGAAGCCCCAGTTGCTGGCACACTGGCTCTTCGACAGGTCGGTGTCGATGTAGCTCAGGCCCAGCAGCACGCCCGCCAGTTCGTGGGTCAGCTTGATCTCCCACTCACGGTACGAGTCTTGAGCCTCACCTGAGCGTGAGTACAGGTGTGGATCCTTGAAGTCCATGTCGCCGTAACGCAGTTTCAGGCCGACGTCGTAGGGCAATACGGTTTCGTAACCGACATAGCTGTAGAGCGAGTTCTGCTTGCTATCGATACCCGGCGCATCGGCGGAGTAATAGGCCCCGAGTTTCACCCCGTAGACGCTGAGAATGCCGTAGGCCTCGCTCTGGTTGAACTGGCTTTCTTTCGGGTAAGCATATTTGAGGTAGCCCACGTCGAGGCTGACGTCATCGGTGGCCTGCCACAACCAGCCGGCGTAGTAGTCGACCTCCTGGCGGGTTTTCAGGCCACCGCCAAAGTCGACGTTGGAAGTCCATGCGCCCAGGTACAGGCCGCTGCTGTGGGCCAGGGTCGCGCCGGCTTGCAGTGCCGGGTCGTTCTGGGTCTGCGAGATGCCGCGGGTGCGGTAGTCGCTGGCCAGGGTCACGTCCAGCAGCAGGGCGAAATCATCGTTCAAGGGCATGGCCTGGCTGCACAAAGGCAGCAGACTCAAGGAACTGAGGGCGAACAGGGTGAAAGCTTTCATGGGGGTACGTCCCGCTATTGTGATTGTTATGGGCAGAAATCGGGGAAGGCTGCGCCGTGCCCCGTGTTGAAAAAAAACACGGGGTCGGGCAGGGGGGGCAGTTTTTATCAGAGGGTTGGCGCGTAGACCTGCCGACCGGCGAACCAGGTCTGCAGCACTTGAGTGTCGTGCAGGGCTTTCTCATCGACGCTGAACACATCACGGTCGACCACGATGAAGTCAGCCTGCTTACCGGCGCTCAGCGAGCCGATCTGTTTGTCCAGGCCAATGGTGCGTGCCGCATTGAGGGTGTAGGCGTAGAACATGGTTTCGCGGTCGATGCGTTCATCGGCGTTGAGTACCCCTAGCGGACCTTCCCGGGTGATGGCCTGGGCCATGGCGTTCCACGGGTTGGGCGAAGACACCGCCCAGTCACTGGCCCCGGCGATGGTCGCGCCCTGTTTGAGCAACGAGTGCGCCGGGTATTGGTAACGGAACGCCAGGGCACTGACGTAAGGCTTGATCATGTCGGTGGTGTAATCGTCGGCGCTGGCCCAGAGCAGTTGCATCGAGGCGATGACGTCGAGCGGTTTGAAGCGGGCGAACTCTTTCGGATTGACGATCTGCAAGTGCGTGATGGAGTGGGGCACGCCGCTCTGTCGGTCCTTGCGCGCCTGGGCGATGCCGTTCAGCGATTCGCGTACCGCGCGGTCGCCGATGGCATGGATGTGCACCAGCCAGCCGCGCTGATCGATGGCGCTGACCAGCTCGCCGAAGTGTTTCGGATCGATCAACAGTTCGCCCGGTTTGTGCGAGTTGGTGTAAGGGTCGATCATCGCGGCGCTCTGGGCCGGGTATTCGATCACGCCGTCGGCGAAGATCTTGATGCCGGGCAGCGTCAGGTTGGGGATGCCCTGGAACTGTTGGCGGACCTTGTCCAGAGTGTCGAGGTCGGCGGGCGCGCTTTTCGAATTGGCCACCAACAGTGCGGCGACGTGGGCGGTCATGCCACCACTCTCGGCCAACGCCTTGTACGTCGGCAGCACGCCGACGGTTTTCTCCGTGGGCTTCATTGCAAACACCGGCTCGCCCGGCGCGGCGTTGGCAGCGGGGTCCATCCACGCGGTGATGCCGAGGCTGTTGTTGTAGCTCACGGCGGTTTGCGCCGCCTTGAGCAGGTCGGCGGCACTCGGCGAGGGCATTTTCGAGGCGACCCGATCCCAGCCGGCGTCCACGAGGAAGCCGTTGGGGCTGCCGTCGGCGAGTTTGCCAATGGTGTCTTTCTCGGCGTCCGGCAGGATTTTCAGCAGCGCGGCATCGATGCCTGCGCGTTTGAGCATCACGTTGTTGACCCAGGCCGTGTGATGGTCGCTGCCGATGAACACCACGGGCACCTCGGCCCATTCGCCGCTGTTGAATGTCCTGCCCAGGTCGTGGGCCTGCGCCCAGTAGGCCGAACTCATGCCGGCCACGCTCAGGACGTCGCCGTGCCTGGCCTTGCCGTCTTCACGCCAGGCCAGCAGGCGTTTTTCCAGCTCGTCCAGGTCGACCACCTCATCTTCCATGTTGGCCGAGCTCATTTCCAGGCCGCCGAAAATCGCGTGGGAGTGGCTGTCGATCAAGCCGGGCATCAGGGTCTTGCCACCCAGGTCGATGACCTGGGTGGCCGAATCGATCAGGGCCTTGATCTGTGCATCGCTGCCCACTTGCAGCACTTTGCCATCCTGCACCGCGAGCGCCTGGACCTTGGGCTGGTTGCGGTCGGCGGTGAAGATCTTGCCATTGAACAGCACCAGGTCAGTCGCCGCCATGGCTTCCAACGAGGCAAAACTGACGGCCAGCATCAACAGATTCGGGATGAATCTTTTCATTGAGTGTTTCCTTGTTATTGCGTCTGATGGTCAGATTAGTGACTTGCCGTGGTTGGCAGAACGCCACACTCACGAAAAACGTTTTTGCCTGAATGGAAAAGGAATGGACAAGCTGGGTGCACTGAAAATGTTCGTGGTCACGGCGCAACTGGGTAGCTTCAGCCGCGCCGCCGAGCAATTGGGCAAGACCCCGTCGGCCCTGACCAAAGCGGTCAATCACCTGGAGGCGGAACTTGGCGCGCGTTTATTCGAGCGCAGTACCCGGCGAATTGCTCTGACGGAGTCGGGGCGGCTCTACCTGGAAACCGCGCGCCAGGTGTTGCAGCGACTGGACGAGGCCGGTGAGGAAATCGAGCAGTTGCAGCATGGTTTGCGTGGCAGCCTGAAAATCACCGCGCCGCTGGCCTATGGGCAGGCCTTTCTCGATCAGGTGTGTGGCGGTTTTCTTGAGCAATACCCGCAGATCAACCTGCAAGTGGACCTGTGCGATGACTTCGTCAATCTGCTGGAGAGCGGCTACGACCTGGCCTTGCGCGAAGGCCATGACGACTTGCCGGGGCTGATCGCCCGTGTGGTCGGCAGCAATCGCCTGGCACTGTGCGCCAGCCCGCACTACCTGGCGCGCAAGGGGCTGCCGGTCACCCCGCAGACCCTCGATGAGCACGAATGGTTGCTGTATCGCCATCCATTGCTCAGTCGCGAGTTCTGGTGGGCCGAGCGTGACGGCCAGCGGTTGAGCCTGCCGCAGCCTCAGTCGCCACGCTTGCGCAGCGATAACTACAACTTGTTGCTGGCCAATGCACTGGCCGGGCGGGGGTTGCTGCATACGCCGTTGTGGAGCGCGGCACCGTACATCGCGGACGGACGGCTGGTGCGGGTGATGGCCGACTATGACATCGACCCGGACAGCTTCGGCCCGCACATCCTGGCGGTGTACCCGAGCCATCGGCGGGCCACGGCCAAGGTGTTGGCGTTTATCGATTACATTGCGGCGTTTCTGGTGTCCCGCGGTTTGAATTGATTGGCGGTGCTTGCCAGGAAATTGCGGAAAGAGTACAAATGTACTCCATGACGACATTAACTCCCCGCCGTACCGCCATCCTGACCTTCATCCGCGAACGCATCGCCGAACACGGTCAGTCCCCGAGCCTCGCTGAAATCAGCGAGGCGTTCGGTTTCGCCTCCCGCAGCGTGGCGCGCAAGCATGTGCTGGCACTGACCGAAGCCGGATTTATCGAGGTCAACCCGCATCAGGCCCGGGGCATCCGCGTGCTCGGGCAGCCGCCGCGCCCCGAACTGCTGGACATCCCGGTGCTCGGCCGGGTGGCGGCCGGTGCGCCGATCGGTGCCGATGCCGAGATCCATAGCCGCTTGCTGCTCGATCCGTCGATGTTCTCGCGGGTGCCGGACTACATGCTGCGGGTTCGCGGCGACTCGATGATCGAGGACGGCATTCTCGATGGCGACCTGGTGGGCGTGCACCGCAGCCCCGAGGCCGTCAATGGCCAGATCGTCGTGGCGCGGCTCGACGGCGAAGTCACCATCAAGCGCTTCGAGCGGGTCGGCGAACGGGTTCGCCTGTTGCCGCGCAACCCGGCCTATCAACCGATCATCGTCGAAGCCGACCGGGACCTGGCCATCGAAGGGGTGTTCTGCGGCCTGGTGAGGCAAGGCTGATGGGTGCCGTCGTCGCGCTGGATACGCTGTTCAATGGCGGCCAGGTCTGGAGAGGCCGGCCTGCGCCGCCGGCCGTCAGCCCGCAACCCACCGGGCATGCCGCACTGGATGCGGCGCTGCCCACGGGCGGCTGGCCGGAGGCGGCGCTGACGGAAATCCTCCTGGCCGGGCAGGGCGTGGGCGAGTTGCAACTGGTGTGGCCGGCGCTGGCGCGGCTATCGGCGGCGGGCGAGCGCATCGTGCTGGTGGCGCCGCCCTGCGTGCCATACCCCCAGGCCTGGCAAAACGCCGGGGTCGATCTGCGCCAGTTGTCGATCATCCAGGCCAGCGAGCGCGATGCGTTGTGGGCGGCGGAACAATGCCTGCGTTCGGGCAGTTGTGGCGCGGTGCTGTGCTGGCCGCACAAGGCCGATGACCGCGCCTTGCGTCGCTTGCAGGTGGCGGCGGAAACCGGCTCGACCCTGGCGTTCGCCTATCGCTCGCTCAGCGAAGCGATCAACCCTTCGCCCGCGGCCCTGCGCATCGCCATCGATGCCAAGCCCACGCAATTGCGGGTGCTCAAGTGCCGCGGAGGATTGGCCCGCTCGGCACCGATTGCCTTCGCCGTGGGGCATTGAGGTTGCCATGCGCTGGGTCTGTATTCTGTTCCCGCAATTGGCGCTGGACGCGGTACTGCGTCAGCGCGCCGACCCCCAGGAGCCGCTGGCGCTGCTGACCGGCCCGGCCCAGCGTCGGGTGCTGCAGGCGGTCAACGGGCCGGCGCGGGCGCTGGGCCTGCGCCCCGGCCAGTCGATGAGCGCCGCCCAGGCCTTGAGCAAGGGCTTTGCCACCGCCGAGTACGACGTCGCCGACATCGAACACTGGCAGCAATTCCTGGCCGCCTGGGCTTATCGCTTCAGTTCCCAGGTCAGCGTGCATTACCCGCGGGCGCTGGTGTTCGAAATCGAGTCCAGCCTGGGGCTGTTCGGCCCCTGGCCGCAATTGGAGGCACGCCTGCGCAGCGAACTCGGCGAACTGGGCTTTCGTCACCGCATCGTCGCCGCGCCCAATCCGGTGGCGGCGCGGATGCTGGCCAACGCCTATGACGGCCTGGTGGTGCCCGACGAGCAAGCCTTGCAGCATTACCTGGGGCAAATGCCCGTCGACCGCATCGGGCTGCAGGCCAGCGTCGCCACGGCGCTATCGCGCATGGGCCTGCGCACCTTGAGCCAGGTGCAGGCGTTGCCCCGGCATAGCCTGGCCCGGCGTTTCGAGGCCCAAGTGCTCATGCACCTGGATGCCTTGCAGGGTACACGACGTCTGGCGCTGGCATTCTACCTGCCGCCGGACCGTTTCGACGTACGCATCGAGCTCAATTTCGATGTGCAATCCCATCAGGCCTTGCTGTTTCCGTTGCGCCGCCTGACGGGGGACCTGTCGGCGTTCCTGTGCGGTCGGGACAGCGGTGTGCAGCGTTTCGACCTGCACCTGGAGCACGCCGGATTGCCGGACACGCTGATCAAGGTCGGCCTGCTCAGCGCCGAGCGCGATCCGGCGATGCTGTTCGAACTGGCCCGGGGGCGTCTGGAGCAAGTCCAGGTCGAGGCCCCGGTGCGCGGTTTTCGCCTGCGCGCCGAAGACTTGCCGAGCTTCGTCCCGCAATTTCAGGAATTGTTCGACGATCGCCCGCAGCAGACCTTGCCCTGGGAGCAACTGCGCGAACGCCTGCGCGCACGGCTGGGGGATGACGCCGTGCATGGCCTGCGCTTTCAGGCCGATCACCGGCCCGAGTGCGCGTGGCAGGCCAGTGCCGACAGCCAGCCCGGTGCGCGATTGCCGACCGTGCAGCGACCGGGCTGGCTGCTGACCGAGCCGCTGGCGGTGCCCGAAGGCTCGACGCGCATCCTCATGGGACCGGAACGTATCGAGTCCGGTTGGTGGGACGGTGATGACGTGCGCCGTGATTACTACTTGATCGAAACCCGTGCCGGCCAGCAAGGTTGGGCCTACCGCGCAGTGGGCGAGGGTGGTCCGTTGTGGCTGCAGGGCTGGTTCGCATGAGCGCCGACTATGCCGAGCTGCACTGCCTGTCGAACTTCAGTTTCCAGCGCGGTGCTTCCAGTGCCCTGGAGTTGTTTCAACGGGCGAAAAAACAGGGCTACCAGGCCCTGGCGATCACCGACGAATGCACCCTGGCCGGTATCGTCCGCGCCTGGCAAGCGGCGAAGTCCGTGGAGCTGCCACTGATTATCGGCAGTGAAATGCGCATCGAGAATGGCCCAAAACTGGTGTTGCTGGTGGAAAACCTCGAGGGTTACCAGACCCTGTGCCGACTGATCACCCGAGCCCGACGTCGTACTCAAAAAGGTCAGTATCAAGTGCTGCGCGAAGACTTCGGCGAAGCGTTGCCAGGGCTGCTGGCGCTGTGGGTACCGGACGCGGTCAATGACGTCGAACAGGGGCATTGGTTGAAGCAGGCCTTCGCCGAGCGGCTGTGGCTGGCGGTCCAGTTGCATCGCGGCCAGGATGATACCCGGCGGCTGAACGATCTCCTGGCGCTGGCCAGGGAACTGCGGATACCCGCGGTGGCCAGCGGCGATGTGCACATGCATGCGCGCGGGCGCCGGGCCCTGCAGGACACCATGACCGCGATCCGTCATCACTTGCCGGTGGCAGATGCCGGGCTGCGCCTGCACCCCAACGGCGAACGGCACCTGCGCAGCCTCGATGTGTTGCGCGAGCTCTATCCGCCAGCCTTGCTCGACGAAACCCTGGAGATCGCCCGGCGCTGCACCTTTGACCTGGGCCAGTTGCGTTATCAGTACCCGCGGGAGCTGGTGCCCGATGGCCACAGCGCAGCGTCCTGGCTCCGGGAATTGACCGAGCGTGGCATTCGCCAGCGATGGCCCCAGGGTGCGAGCGAGAAGGTCCGTGGGCTGATCGACAAGGAGCTGGGGCTGATCGCCGAACTGGGCTATGAGAGTTATTTCCTCACCGTCCAGGACATCGTCGCCTTCGCCCGGCGCGAAAAAATTCTCTGCCAGGGCCGAGGTTCTGCGGCCAACTCGGCGGTGTGTTTCGCCTTGGGCATTACCGAAATCGACCCCGACCGGATGAACATGTTGTTCGAGCGCTTTCTCTCAAAGGAGCGCGACGAACCGCCGGACATTGATGTGGACTTCGAGCACGAACGCCGCGAAGAAGTCCTGCAGTACGTGTTCCAGCGCTATGGGCGGACCCGCGCGGCATTGACTGCGGTGGTCAGCACCTATCATGCCGCCGGCGCCGTGCGTGATGTGGCCAAGGCGTTGGGGTTGCCGCCGGACCAGATCAATGCCCTGGCCGATTGCTGCGGTCACTGGAGTGATGAAACACCGCCCGTGGAGCGCCTGCGTGAAGGCGGTTTCGATCCCGAGAGCCCGGTGCTGCGTCGGGTGTTGAGCTTGACCCGGCAATTGATCGGTTTCCCCCGGCACTTGTCCCAGCACCCCGGCGGTTTCGTGATTTCCGAGCATCCCCTGGACAGTCTGGTGCCGGTGGAAAACGCAGCCATGGCCGAGCGCACCATCATCCAGTGGGACAAGGACGATCTGGACGCGGTCGGCCTGCTCAAGGTGGATATCCTGGCATTAGGCATGCTCAGCGCGATTCGTCGTTGTCTCGATTTGCTGCGCCGTCATCGCAACCTGGACTTGAGCCTGGCGACGATCCCCTCCGAAGACCCGTTGACCTACGACATGATTGGCCGCGCCGACACCATCGGCGTGTTCCAGATCGAGTCCCGGGCCCAGATGTCGATGCTGCCCAGGCTCAAGCCCCGCGAGTTCTATGACCTGGTGATCGAGGTGGCCATCGTTCGCCCCGGTCCTATCCAGGGTGGCATGGTGCACCCGTACCTGCGTCGGCGAAACAAGGAAGAGCTCGAAAGCTATCCCTCCGAAGAATTGCGCGAGGTGTTGAAGCGCACCCTCGGCGTGCCGCTGTTCCAGGAGCAGGTCATGCAGATCGCCATCGTCGCCGCCGACTACAGCCCCGGCGAAGCCGATCAGTTGCGCCGGTCCATGGCGGCCTGGAAACGCCATGGTGGGCTGGAGCCCCACAAGGATCGCCTGGCCGCCGGGATGAAGAAAAAAGGCTACACCGCCGATTTCGCCGCGCAGATCTTCGAGCAGATCAAAGGCTTTGGCAGCTACGGTTTTCCCGAATCCCATGCCGCCAGTTTTGCCTTGTTGACCTACGCCAGTTGCTGGTTGAAATGCCACGAACCGGCGGCCTTCGCCTGTGCCCTGATCAACAGCTGGCCCATGGGTTTCTACAGCCCGGACCAGATCCTGCAGGACGCGCGCCGTCACCATTTGCAGATTCGTCCGGTAGACGTGCGGGCCAGCGACTGGGATTGCAGCCTCGAACCGATTGCCGGTGCGCAACCGGCGATTCGCATGGGGTTGCGCATGATCAAGGGCTTTCGCCAGGACGATGCCCGGCGCATCGAGGCGGTGCGTTCGAAAGGCGCCTTTGTCGACATCGCTGACCTTGGCGAACGGGCATGCCTGGATGCCCGCGCCCAGGAACAACTGGCCGATGCCGGTGCATTGCGGGGGCTGGCCGGTGATCGGCATCGAGCACGCTGGGAAGTGGCGGGGGTGCAAAAGCAGCTCGGCCTGTTTGCCGGCCTGCCCCGTCAGGAGGAAGGCGCGGTGGCGCTGCCCAAACCCACGGTCGGCGAGGACCTGCTGGCCGATTACAACAGCCTCGGCACCACCCTCGGGCCGCATCCGCTGGCCTTGTTGCGTGGTGAGTTGAAAGCCCGGCGCTGCCGCAGTTCGAAGGAGTTGCTGGAGGTGGAGCACGGGCGACCGGTCAGCGTCGCCGGGCTGGTAACCGGCCGACAACGCCCGAGCACCGCCAGTGGCGTGACCTTCGTCACCCTGGAAGACGAGTTCGGCAACGTCAATGTGGTGGTCTGGCGCGACCTGGCTGAGCGCCAGCGCCAGGTGCTGGTGGGCTCGCAGTTGCTCAAGGTCGATGGACGCTGGGAGAAGGAGGGAGAGGTGCGGCATTTGATTGCCGGGCGCTTGAGCGACTTGAGCCCACTGCTCGACGGCATCACTGTGCGCAGCCGCGATTTCCATTGACCCTCCGTACGCTGATCGTTCCCATGCTCTGCGTGGGAATGCCGCCAGGGACGCTCCGCGTTCCGCTTCTGGAAGTGACGCAGAGCGCCACGGGATGCATTCCCACGCAGAGCGTGGGAACGATCATTTACCTGTCGGCCAAAACCGTTCGCCACCCCCCGGTGCGTCCGTCCACGCCTGCAACGAGCGGGTCGGCAGGTCGAAATAGTCCCGGGTACGCGCATACCCATGCCCACCCATCCGTCCGATTGCATCAAGCCCGAGTTGATCGATGTACAACGTCTTCGGGTCGATCAGCTCATCACGCACATGGGCCATCAGCACTTCACCAAAAATGATCTCCCGCGACTGACCAATGTTCAGCGCCATCATCCGCCGGCACTCCAGCGCCACCGGAGCCTCGCCGATGCGCGGGCATTTGACCGTGGTGCCAGGGATGGCGGTGAGGCCGGCGGCGGTCAGTTCGTCGAAACCCGGTGCGAAGGGGACGGCGCAGACGTTCATGGCTTCCACCAGGGCATCGCTGACGATGTTCACGGTGAACTCCTGATTGAGCTGGATGTTGCGGGTGGTGTCCTTGGGACTCTGGTCGCCGTAGTTCTCCACGCCCAGCGCCAGGATCGGTGGGTCGGCCGACAGCGCGTTGAAAAAGCTGAACGGCGCGGCGTTGACGCGGCCTTCAGCGTCGACGGTGGTGACCAGGGCAATCGGCCGAGGCACCACGCTGCCGATCAGAATCTTGTACTTGTCCCGAGGGCTCAGTTGGCTGAAGTCGAAGCTTTGCATGGGCAGGATTCTCTAAAGGAGTGGATCAATGGCGCACAGCGGTGCCTGTGCGCTGTAGTCGTCGGCGAACGGGATGGCCGGTTGGAACAGGGTCTTCCAGTCCGGTTGGCCGAAGGCCCGGTCGCTGTGGCTGCGCATCAGTTTCTCGAATTGCTGTTGGGCCTGGCGTTGCAGGGCGGGGTAGTCGACACCTTGAACCTGACCGTCCTGCATCACGCAGCGGCCATTGATATAGCTGGCGATGCAATCGTCGCCGCGCCCGGCCAGGACCAGGTTTTTCAGCGGGTCGAACAGCGGCCCCAGGTGCAGTCCGCGCAGGCTGAACACGGTGATGTCGGCCTTGGCCCCCGGCGCCAGGCGACCAATATCGTCGCGGCCCAGGGCCTTGGCGCCACCGAGGGTGGCGGCGTTGTACAGGTCCAGCGTGCTGGTGAGCGAATTGCCGCCTTCCATCAAGCGCGCGATGTTCAAACCCTGGCGCATGTTATCCAGCAAGTCCGCCGGCCAGGTATCGGTGCCCAGGGCGAAGTTGATGCCCTTGGCGCGATAGCGACCAAACGAATTCAGCGCCTCGCCATCGCGGGCAAACACCACCGGGCAATGCACCAGGCTGGCGCCACCATCGACCACGCGTTGCAGGTCGTCGTCGCCGTGGGTGTAGATGCCGTGGGGCAACAGGCTGCGCGGGGTCAGCAGGTCCAGGTCCTGCAGCCAGCCCAGCGGCGAACAACCGCGAAGTTGTTCCACCATCGCCACTTCACCGAGCCCCTGGCAGCAATGCAAGCGCATCGGCGCGTTGAGTTCCCGGCTCAATGCAGCAGTGCGTTGCAGCAATGCTGGCGTGCACGTCTGGATGCGATCCGGCAGCAGAGCGCCGCGGATCAACCCTTGATGAGCACCGTCGAAGTCCTGGAAAAATCGCTCGGCCGTATCAAGCCCGGCCAGGCCCCGGGCTTCGTCCCAGTGATGGCCCAGCGTGCCGTCGGCCTGCCAGTAACTCATGCCGCTCATGTAGCAGGGGCCGAGGTAGGTGCGCAGTCCCAACTCGGCCGCCACGCCGGCCACCGCGGCAAACTCGTCGTAGGTCTCGGCCCACTCGCGGTAGTACATCGAGGTAATCGGCATGGCTGTGGTGATGCCGTTACGGATCAATTGGGTGAAGGCGTAGCGGTACTTGAAGACTTCTTCTTCGGGGCTGTAACTTTCCCGTGGGCCGCGCGCCAGATACTGCGCCGACCACATCCGGCCCATGTCGCGCTCATCAAAGTTGTCCAGGGTCAGCACCGTGGAGTCGAGATCGCCCAGGGCATCCAGATCGATGAAGCCGGGACCGATCAACGCGTTGCCGTAATCGATCCACTGATCCACCGGCCCGGCATAATCACGCCCGACAAACACAATGCGCGAGCCTTCGAACACCACTTCGCCGTTGCGCCATAGCACATGTTGCGTGCCGTCGAAGCCGACCACGCAGCTCGCTTTAAGGGCGATGCGTTTCACAGGCGACTTTCCAGCAAGCGCCCACCGCAGGCAATCAACTGCCCACCGCGATAGACCTCGCGCAGCGGCCGCGCCACCACGGCCTCGCCCAAGGTCTGCACGGGCATCAACAGGAAGTTCGCCGGTTGGCCAATCTCCAGGCCAACACTTTCATGACCCAGCGCCCGGGCACCATTGACCGTTGCCGCCTCAAACGCCGCCGCCAGTTGATCGTCCTTGTTCAGATCGAAACGAAACGCCAGCAGCATCGCTCGCTCCAGCATGTCGCCGTTGCCCATGGGCGACCAGGCGTCGCGGATACCGTCCGAGCCCAGGCACACATTCACGCCAACCTCGCGCAACGCCAGGAACGGCGGCACCGCGCAATCGGCCGGCGCCGAACTCATCAGCGAAATGCCCAGTGTTGCCAGGCGTTCGGCCACCGGTTTGACCTGGTTCCACGGCAACATCCCCAGGCAATAGGCATGACTGATCATCACCCGGCCTTGAAGTCCGAAGCGCTGGGTGTAATCGGCGATCAGGGCGATCTGCCACAGGCCCAGCTCACCCTTGTCGTGCAGGTGAATGTCGACGCCACGGTCGAACTCACTGGCCAGTTTGAACACAAAGTCGAGTTGCGCGATCGGGTCGTTGTCGATGCCGCACGGATCAAGACCGCCGACGTTCTCCACACCCAGGGTCATGGCTTCGCGCATCAGCTCGGCGGTGCCGGGGCGGCTGATCAGGCCGGTTTGCGGGAATACCACCAGTTGCAGGTCGATCAGGTCGCGGTATTGTTCCTGCAGTTGCTGCATGGCTTCGACATGGCGCAGGCCGAATTCAGGATCGATATCGACGTGGCAGCGCAGGGTCAGCGAGCCGCGGGCGATGCAGTTTTCCAGCAGGGCACCGGCGCGTTGCGCGATCGGTGCGCTGACTTCACGCAGGATGCACCGCTCGTTGGCGATGTAGTCCTTGAGGGTGGGACCTGCGCTGTTCGGGCGCCAGGGTTGGCCCCAGAGGGTTTTGTCCAAGTGCACGTGGCTTTCCACCAGGGCGGGGGTCAGCAGTTGGTTTTGGCCGTCGATGTTGGTGGCCAGCAGCCCGGTGGTCGAGGCGGGGCGGCGTTGGGTGAAGCGGCCGTTTTCGATCAGCAGGTCTTCGGCGGGGGCGCCGTAGGGGCGCACGTTTCGTAGCCAGCGGGGTTGGGTCATTGCATACCTCGAATTTTGTGTTGTTCAGGCGGGCCTCATCGCTGGCAAGCCAGCTCCCACAGGGTTTGGGGGTGTTGACAAATGTTGTGATCAACACAATTCACTGTGGGAGCTGGCTTGCCAGCGATGGCCGCGACTCGGTCTCGGATCAGCCCTTGAGCTTCGCCCAAATGCGGTCCTGCAGCTCACGCGCCTTGTTGCTGCATTCCTTCTCCGGGCGCAGACGCGAGGCGAATTCGTCGGGCATGTTGATGGCGTCCATGACTCGCCACTTGGCGTCGATCAGCTTGTCGCTCTGGATGCCGTTGGCGTAGGCAATGGCGTTGGACACGGCGGCGGCGTTTTCCGGCTTCATCATCCAGTCGATGAAGATCTTCGCGTTGCCGGGGTGCGGTGCGCTTTTCGGCACGGCGAAGTTGTCCTGGAACATCGCCAGGCCTTCTTTCGGATACACGTACTTGATGGTGCTCTTCTGCAGGGTGGCCCGGGCAGTGGAACCGTTCCAGTTCTGCATCATGATCACCTCGCCGGAAGCCATGCGGTCGACGGTGTTGTCCGAGCTGTACATCTTCAGGAAGGGCTTCTGTTTTTGCAGCAGTTCGAGAATGCGCTTGGCGTCCTGCGGGTTTTCCGTGCATTCGTCGACGTTCAGGTAATGGCTGGCGGCGTTGATCACGCTGCTGGAGGTGTCGAGGGCGGCCAGTTGCCCTTGCAGTTCCTTGCGTGGTTCGAAGAACTCTTTCCACGAATCGTCCAGCTTGCCGCCAGGCACCCGCGCGCTGTCATAGGAGAACCCGGTGCTGCCCCACAGGTACGGAGCCGAGAATTTGCGGCCGGGGTCGAAGCTTGGGTCGCGGAACGCCGGCTTGACGTACTTGAAGTTGGGCAGGGTCGAGGCGTCGATTTGCAGCAGCAGGTCCTGGTTGATCAAGGTGCGCATGATCGACTGCGACGGCACGATCACGTCGTACGCCGCGCCACCGGCCTGCAATTTGGCCAGCAGGGTTTCGTTGCTGTCGTAGCCGTCCATGGTGACCTTGATCCCGGTCTCCTTTTCGAACTTGGCCAGCAGGTCGACCGGGTAGTAATCGGTCCAGTTGTAGAAGAACAGTTCCTTGGGCTCGGCGGCCTGGACGCTGAACGCGGTGAAGCAGCTCAGGGCCAGACTGGCAACGGCGAAACGCAGGCTTTTCACTTTCATGGACGAATACTCCAGGCTCATTGTTGTTTGCCGCGCTGTCCCAGCCAGAAGGCCAGCACCACCAGCACGATGGAAATCACCAGCATCAGGGTCGAGATCGCGTTGATCTCCGGCGTCACGCCGGCCTTGATCGCGGAGAAGATGTACACCGGCAAGGTGGTCGAACCGGGGCCGGCAACGAAGAAGGTCATGATGAAATCGTCGAGGCTGACCACGAACGCCAGCACCGACCCGGACAGCACCGCCGGCCACAACAGCGGCAGCGTCACCCGACGGAACACCTGCCACGGGTTGGCGTACAGGTCGTTCGCCGCTTCCAGCAGGCTCTTGTCCAGGTCATTGAGCCGCGCGCGAATCGGCAGGTAGGCGAAGGGAATGCAGAAGCCGATGTGCGCGACGATCACCGTCAGCAACCCCAATTTGATCCCCAGCGCCATGAACAGCAGCAGGGTGGCCACGGCGGTGACGATCTCCGGCAGGATCAGCGGCAGGTTGATCCCGCCTTCGACCATCTTCTGGCCATAGAACGGCCGGTAGGTCGCCAGTGCCGCGAGCAGCGCAATGGCCGTGGCGCAGACCGTGGCGATGCCGGCGACGATGATCGAGTTCAGCGCGGCGGTCTGGATCGACGGGTTGGCGAGGATCCGCCCGTACCAGGCGAACGAAAACTCGGTCCACACCGTCGCCGAGCGGTTGGCGTTGAAGCTGTAGGCGATCAACACGAAGATCGGCAAGTAGAGGTAGGCCAGGATCAGCAGGCTGACTTCCCGGGTCATCGGCAGCTTTTTCAGGTGCAGGGCGATCATGCGGTGGCTCCCCGACGAAGAGTTTTGGCGGCGCTGCGGCTATACAGTGCGTACAGCACCAAAGACAGCAGCAGAATCCCCAGCAGCAGGAACGACAACGAACTGCCCAGGGGCCAGTTGCGCGCGGTGCCGAACTGCTGCTGGATCAGGTTGCCGATCATCAGGGTCTTGCCGCCACCGAGAATCGCCGGGGTGATAAAGGCACCCAGGCTCGGCACGAACACCAGCAGGGAGCCGGCGATCACCCCCGGCATCGACAGCGGCAGGATGATTCGCTTGAGCGCGTGCCAGCGATTGGCGCCCAGGTCATAGGCGGCTTCCACCAAACGCCAGTCGAGTTTTTCCAGGGTCGAGTAGATCGGCAGGATCATGAACGGCAGGAAGCTGTAGACCAGCCCGACGCTGACCGCGAAGTCGTTGTAGAGCAGGGTGATGCCGCCGGCACTGGGGAACAGCGCGTTGAGGCTCTGGGCGACCCAGCCCTGTTCGCGCAGGATGATCAGCCAGGCATAGTTGCGGATCAGCAGGTTGGTCCAGAACGGGATGGTGATCAGCAACACCATCAGGTTGCGCCGGCGCGGTGTCAGGCTCGACATCCACAGCGCCACCGGAAAGCCGAACAGGAAACACAACACCGTGGTGCCACCGGCCTGGAACACCGAGCGCAACAGCGCCTGGGCGTAGACCCAGTTGAGCTCCAGCTCACCATCGAAACCTTCCTGGAAAAACAGCTGCACGTAGCTTTGCAATTGCCAGTCGGCCTGCCAGTCGACGCCGCCATAGACGTTGCGCGGTAGCAGGCTGATGTAGCCCATGATGCCCAACGGAACGGCGATCAGGGCCAGCAGGGTCAGGACCACCGGGCTGAGCAACAGCGCGCGGTTGAGGGCTGGGGAAGTGCTGCTGACGCTCATCTCAGGCCTCCATCAACAGGCAGGCGTGGGGTGGCAGGTTGACCGCCACGCGATCACCGACGCCACGGCTGCGGTTCAGGCCTTCATTGTTCTCGCGCAGCATGACCTTGATGTCGTTGTTCAGGCGGCACTGGTACAAGGTCGCGGTGCCGACGTAAAGCACGGCTTCGATCACGCCGCGCAGGTGGTGCGGTTGCGCCGGGTCCACCAGTTGCGAACGTTCCGGGCGGAATGCCAGTTGCACCTTGCCGTCGACGCCTTGAGGCAGGCAGGGGATTTCCACCGGCATGCCGTTGGGCACGAACAGGTTTTCATTGTGCTGTCCGCGCTTGAGGTGGCCGGGCAGGAAGTTGATATCGCCAATGAACTGCGCGACGAACTGATGCTGCGGCCGTTCGTAAATGTCGTTGGGCGTGCCGATCTGCAGGATCTTGCCGGCGGACATCACCGCAATGCGATCGGACAGGGTCAGGGCTTCTTCCTGGTCGTGGGTGACGAAAATGAAGGTGATCCCGGCTTCCTTCTGCACGCGCTTGAGTTCGACCTGCATTTCCTTGCGCAGCTTGAGGTCCAGCGCCGACAGCGGCTCGTCCAGCAACAGCACTTTGGGTTTCGGCGCCAGGGCCCGTGCCAGAGCCACCCGTTGCTGCTGGCCGCCGGACAGTTCGGCGGGTTTACGCTTGGCCAGGTGCTGCATTTGCACCAGCGCCAGCATTTCATCGACCCGCTGCGCGATCAGCGTGCGATCAAGACCCTGCATCTCGAGGCCGAAGGCGATATTCTGCGCAACACTCATGTGCGGAAACAGCGCGTAACTTTGGAACACAGTGTTGACCCGGCGCTTGAACGGCGGCAGATCGTTGACCGGTTCACCGGCGAGGCGAATTTCACCCTCGCTGACATGCTCGAAGCCAGCGATGGTGCGTAGCAGGGTGGTTTTACCGCAGCCGGAGGGGCCGAGCAGGGTGAAGAACTCGTTATCGGCAATGTCCACCGATACGTTGTCGAGGGCCGGTGCCAATCCGGGATCGTCGGAATAGCGCTTGGAAACGTTTCGCACTTCAATTGCAACTGGATGACCCATAATGGTGCATTCCTCTAATTATTGTATGCAAAATCTGGATGCAATTTAGAAATACCCGGATTAACCTGCTCGTGCAACCCCCTTTTTCAAGGCTGTTGGTTCGCCTGGGGCTGGTTGCACAGCACTGAAGGAGTCTTCGAATGGCGGAAAAGAAACTGGAAACCACGGTGGACCGTGTCTACCAAGGGGTTTACGAGGCGATCAGCAAACGCTCGCTGCGTCCCGGCATGAAGCTGGGCGAGGCTTCGTTGGCCGAACTTTTCAACGTCAGCCGCACGTCAGTTCGTGCCGCGCTCAAGCAATTGGAAGCCGATGGACTGGTCACCACCGAGCCCAATAAAGGTGCGTCGGTGTCGCTGCCGAGCGACGAAGAGATCCGTTCGTTGTTCGAAACCCGGCGCCTGGTCGAGATCGGCATCGTCAGCGAATTGTGTCGCCGGCGCGATACGGCGGTGACCCGGGATCTGCGCGATCACTTGCTGCTTGAGGATGAAGCGCATCGCAACGGTGACCACGAACGGTTGATCCACCTGCTCGGCGAGTTCCACATCAAACTGGCCCGCAGCCTGAACAACCCGGTGTTGCTCGATTGGTTCCAGAAGCTGATCTCCCGGGCCTCGCTGTACGCCGCCGCGCTCGATGACGACAGCCACGAAGCCTGCCGCGACGACGAACACTTGCGTTTGATCGAGTACATCGAGGCGGGCAATCAGAGCGCGGCGATCGAGCTGACGTGTATCCATTTGAATGGCATCGAGAAGGCGATTCTTGATGTGGCAGCGACCTTGAAAAGTAGCTACAACCCGCTCAAGCACCTGATCGAGGTCTAATGTTCCCACGCCCCCTGTAGGATCTGCCGCAGGCTGCGATCTTTTGACTTTGATTTTTCAAGATCAAAAGATCGCAGCCAAGTTGCTCTATTCAGGCGGATCAATCCGCAGCTGTGCGCACGTTAGCAGACCGGTAACCTTCCAAACCCGGCGCATCCGAAGACGCCATGCGCACAACTACCATCAAGTGCAGACGAACGACAAGACGGCGGATTCTGGCGTAACCGTAGGCAACGACGCAAGGCGCTGTGGCTTTCGGGAAGTAACCTGAGGGGCTTTTAAACACGCTGCAAATGGCTCGCAAAAGCGCTGCCAATAAAGGCCGGAAAACCCTCGCTCCAAACGCTTAAATGCTCTGGGATAACGCCACGCGCCTCCCTTCCCGAAACCCGTAAAAAAACCTACAGATCAGACGCGCAGCCATCTCGGACCCATCCTACGCCGTGGATCGGAAGCGTCCTATCTCAACCTTTATCAGATTCCTGAAAGCTGTCGGGTGCTTGGCCCATGAGCCGGACGGGCGTTCAGTGCTGCGACTGCGTTTCGCCCGCGGGGCGATGAGCGCCTGGAGTGAGATGGACCTGAGTCGCCTGCCGCTGTATCTCAATGCCGACGCACCGCTGGCCAGTGCGCTGCACCAGGCACTGACCCTGAACGCTCAAGCCTTGT
This sequence comes from Pseudomonas sp. NPDC087336, assembly GCF_044744285.1. Taxonomy (NCBI): domain Bacteria; kingdom Pseudomonadati; phylum Pseudomonadota; class Gammaproteobacteria; order Pseudomonadales; family Pseudomonadaceae; genus Pseudomonas; species Pseudomonas sp. NPDC087336. The sequence continues at coordinate 187,207 of NZ_JBIUYA010000005.1, forward strand.
ATGTACGCCTGCCTGAGCAGGCGGGCCGCACTCTGCTGGAGGGGTATTTTTCGCCCAAGGGGTTCGCCGAAGACGATCGATTATGGCCCAAGGGCGACAGCGCCTTCAGCGGCTATCAGCTGTTGCTGGAGTATTTCACCTTCCGCGAGAAGTTCATGTTCGTCACCCTGTGTGGGCTGGAGCATTTGAGTATCAAACCGGGCGATCTCTGGTTCGAACTGGATGTGGTGTTAATCGAGCCGTGGCCGCAAGCATTCAACCTGGCCAACGGGCACATTCGCTTGCATGCGGTGCCGGTGATCAATGCGTTCACACTGGAGTCCGACCCGCTGGCGCTGCAGCCGCTACAAACCGACTACTTGCTGCGCCCCATGCGTTTGCAGGACGGTCATACCGAAATCTATTCGGTGGATCAGGTCACTACGTCGAGTAATGGCGAGCGCCGGGACTACATACCGTTCAGCAGCTTTCGCCACAAGGGGGGCATGTTGCGGGATGAGGTGCCCGAGCGTTATTTCCATACCCGCTTGAAACGAGGCGCCAATGGCCTGCATGACACCTGGCTGATCCTCGGCGGCGACGGTTTTGACAAGGACCGGCTAGACGTGAACCAAAGCCTTTCGCTACGCCTGACCGGCACCCATGGTCAGCTTCCGCGCAAAGCATTGCAAGGCACGCTGCTCGACACGCCGGCACAAACCTCAAAGATCGCTTTGCGGGTGCGCAATCTGTGCGCGCCGACCTTGCCGTGCTATCCGCCGAACCGTGACCGTTTCCACTGGCGAGTGCTCAGCCACCTTGGCTCGAACTTCCTGCCGATGCTCGACAACGCCGAAGTACTGCGCGGCACGCTGGCGCTGTATGACTGGACGGACGACGAACTGAACCGGCGGCGCCTGGCGGCCATCGTTGAGGTCAGGCACCACCTCCTGCAGCGTTTTGAAAAAGGCTTTTTGCTGCGCGGCGTCGACATCGAAGTCACGCTCGATGCCAACGGTTTTTCCGGCGAGGGTGACATCAGCCTGTTCGGCGAGATGCTCAATCGCTTCTTCGGTTTGTACGCCGACATCCACCTGTTCAACCGGCTCACGCTGATCCTTCAACCTTCCGGGAAGTGCCTGCGATGGGCCGAGAATCACAGTCAGCGTATCCCCGGCTGAAAGCCCGCAATTGCTCCAGGCAATGGAGGGACCCGGTACTGGGTGGCGAGCAGCGCCACCTGGCAGGAAGCGGAACACGATACGATCAACACCGACTGGGCCGCTACCAGGGCCTGAAAAGCAACGCTGACGAGAGTTTTGCCAGCCACAGATTGCGGTCGTTGCAGATGGACCGCGAGAATCAGCTACCCTCTATGAAACCATTGCCATCCGCGATGCTCGAAACATACGGGTGCAATTACCGGGGCGCAGAGCCAGTCGATGCAGTTTCTAGAGGATAACCACGGGTGTGCCGGCTGGAACGGCGAAATGGCCGGGCGCATTCGTGCGTTCGACTGGAGCCGGACCGAGTTAGGGCGCCTCGATTCCTGGCCTCAAAGCCTGATCAGCGCGGTGCAGTTGATGCTCGCCTCGCCATTGCCGATGGTGATGCTGTGGGGGCGACCCGGCTACATGATCTACAACGACGCCTATTCGAAATTTGCCGGCGGGCGCCACCCCTATCTTTTGGGTTCTCCGGTGGAACTGGGCTGGCCCGAAGTCGCCGAATTCAATCGGCATGTGGTCGATACCTGCCTGGCCGGCGGCACCTTGTCCTACCGCGGTAAAGAGTTGGTGCTGCTCAGGGATGGGGTCCCGGAGGATGTCTGGCTGGACCTTTATTACAGCCCGGTGGCTGACGATGAGGGCAGGCCGGCCGGAGTCATGGCGATGGTCGTCGATACGACGGAGCATGTGATTTCCGAACGCCGTCGTCGGGCTGCCGAAGATGCTTATCGCGCCGATAACGAGCGGGTTCGCCTGGCACTGAATGCCGGCGCCTTGCTCGGTTCGTTCGTCTGGGACATCAAGGCCAATGTGCTCAGCGGCGATGAGCGTTTTGCCCGTACCTTTTGCTACCCGATCGAGCAAGACCTGGCCGACCTGCCTTCGGAGATCGCCGAGGCACGGATTCACCCCGACGACCTGAACTGGCTGCAGGAACAGGTGCGGCAATCGGTGACAACCGGCGAGCCCTTCAATGCCGAATATCGGGTGCTGCGCACCGACGGCAGCTACCGTTGGGTGCTCGGCAGTGGCTGCTGCGAGTTTAACCCGCAGGGCGAACCGTTTCGGTTCCCCGGGGTGTTGATCGACATCCATGAACGCAAGAGCGCCGAAGAATCCTTGCTCAAGTTCACCCGCAACCTGGAGCAGCGAGTCGCCGACGAAGTCGAAGCGCGGCTGGCGGCGGAAGAGCAATTGCGTCAGTCACAGAAACTCGAGGCCATTGGTGGCCTGACGGGTGGCGTGGCCCATGACTTCAATAACCTGTTGCAAGTGATCGCCGGCAATCTGCACCTGCTGGCCCGGCATGAGCCGCAGAACGCCAATGTGCAGCGCCGGGTGTCGGCGTCGATTGCCGCCGTCGAGCGGGGGGCAAAATTGTCTGCGCAACTGCTCGCGTTTGCCCGTCGCCAGCCGTTGTCCCCGGCAATCTGCACGCCGCAGCAGATTTTCGACGGTCTGGGTGAGCTGTTGCAGCGGGCGCTGGGGGAAACCATCCACGTCCATATGCGCGCGCCCGCCGACTCCTGGCAGGTCTTCGTCGATCGCAATCAACTGGAAAACGCCATCCTCAACCTGGCGATCAATGCCCGTGATGCCATGAAGGGCGAGGGGACTATCAACCTGAGCGCCGAGAACATCTGCCTTGATCAAGGGTTTTGCGCCGGCAAGGGCATCGACGCTGGCGATTATGTGCGGGTGTCCGTGGCCGACAGCGGTGCAGGCATGGCGCCGCAGGTGCTCGCCCAGGCATTTGAACCGTTCTTCACCACCAAGCCCGACGGCCAGGGCACGGGACTGGGCTTGAGCATGGTGTTCGGTTTCGTCAAGCAGAGTGGCGGGCATATCGAGATGTCCAGCGCCGTTGGACAGGGTACCCGGGTACAGATGTATTTTCCGCGCAGCCTGCGCGAGGTTGACACTGAAACACCCCGTTGCGAGGTGCAACAACGGGGCGCGAATGAGCGGATCCTGGTGGTCGAGGACAATGAGGCGGTGCGCGTTTCAACCGTGGAGTTGCTGCGCGAAGAGGGCTATCAGGTGCTCACCGCCGCCAATGCCGACCTTGCCATGCAGATGTTGCTGGAGGGGGCGGCGGTGGACCTGATCTTCACCGACGTGGTCATGCCTGGCCTGATAAAAAGCTCGGACCTGGCGGCCTGGGCCAAGGTCCAGAATCCCCCGGTGGCGGTGTTGTTCACCTCGGGCCACACCCGTGACATTATCTCGCGCAACCATCAGCTGAACCCGGATACGCATTTGCTGAGCAAACCCTATGGGCCGCAGGCGCTGACCCGGATGATTCGCACGGTTCTCAACGGCTGAACGCCCCCACACTAATCATTCTTTTCAGATCCTTAATCAAGGCTGGCCTCATGACCTCCACTCGCACCCCCAACCCTCCCTCAGGCATGGTCAGGGTGCGCGGTGCCCGGGAGCACAACCTCAAGAACGTCGATGTCGACATTCCCCGCGATGCCCTGGTGGTGTTCACCGGGGTGTCCGGTTCAGGAAAATCGTCTCTGGCGTTTTCGACGTTGTACGCCGAAGCACAGCGCCGCTATTTCGAATCCGTGGCGCCTTATGCGCGACGCTTGATCGATCAGGTGGGCGTGCCGGATGTCGATTCCATCGAAGGCTTGCCGCCCGCGGTGGCCTTGCAGCAACAACGGGGCACGCCAAGCACGCGTTCCTCGGTGGGCAGCGTGACGACCTTGTCGAGCCTGATCCGCATGTTGTATTCGCGCGCCGGCAGTTACCCGGCGGGGCAGCCGATGCTCTACGCCGAAGACTTCTCCCCCAACACACCCCAGGGCGCGTGCCCGCAATGCCATGGCTTGGGCCGGGTGTACGAGGTCACCGAGGCGTTAATGGTTCCAGACCCGAGCCTGACCATTCGCCAGCGTGCCGTCGCCTCCTGGCCGATGGCCTGGCAAGGCCAGAACCTGCGGGACATCCTGGTGACCCTGGGCTATGACGTCGATGTGCCCTGGCGTGACCTGCCAAAAAAACAGCGGGACTGGATTCTCTTCACCGAAGAAACCCCGACGGTACCGGTCTACGCCGGGCTCACCCCGCAAGAAACCCGGGTCGCCCTCAAGCGCAAGATGGAACCGAGTTACCAGGGCACCTTCACCGGCGCACGGCGCTACATCCTGCACACCTTCACCCATTCGCAAAGTGCGCTGATGAAGAAGCGCGTCTCGCGCTTCATGCTCGGCAGCCCTTGCCCGTTGTGCGAAGGCAAGCGCCTCAAACACCAGGCTTTGTCGGTGACCTTCGCCGGCTACGACATCGGCGAACTGTCGCAGATGCCATTGCTGCAAGTCGCCGAAGTCCTCAAGCCGGTAGCGGCCCGGCAGTATCTTGACGAAGGGGAAGAGGGCGGTGAGGCGGGTGAGGTATTGACCCACCTGCAGACCCGTCAGGCCCGTGAGCAGCGCGTGGCCCACGGCGCCAGTGGTCACGCCAACGCCCCCGATGTGCGCCACACGCCCAATCTCTCGGTGGAAAAACGCCTCGCCGCGCAACGCATTGCCCAGGACTTGCTGGAGCGGGTCAGCACCTTGACCGACCTGGGCCTGGGTTACCTGGCCCTGGAGCGCAGTACGCCGACGCTGTCGTCCGGCGAGTTACAACGCTTGCGCCTGGCGACGCAATTGGGCTCGCAGTTGTTCGGCGTGATCTACGTACTGGACGAACCCTCGGCCGGTTTGCACCCGGCCGATGGTGAGGCGCTGTTCGAAGCCTTGCAACGCTTGAAGGCGGCGGGCAATACCTTGTTTGTGGTCGAGCATGACCTGGAAACCATGCGCCGCGCCGATTGGTTGATCGATGTTGGCCCGGCGGCGGGCGAGCATGGCGGTCGGGTGCTGTACAGCGGTGCACCGGCGGGGTTGGCAGAAGTGAGGGATTCGCAGACTCGCCCCTACCTGTTCTCCGAGCACGTCAGTCAACCCCGTCGCGCGCGCAAGGCCAGCGACTGGTTGCGCCTGGAAGCTGTCACGCGCAACAACCTGGACAACCTCAGTGTCGAGTTTCCGTTGGGCTGTTTTACGGCGGTGACCGGCGTGTCGGGTTCGGGTAAATCCAGCCTGGTCAGCCAGGCATTGCTGGAACTGGTCGGCGCGCAACTCGGGCGCCCGGGCGTCGACAGTGAATCACTGGAGGAGCTGAGCCTGGAAGATGATGCACCGACCGTCGTTGGCGGGCAGGTCACGGCTGGGCTGGCGTCGATCAAGCGGCTGGTGCAGGTCGATCAGAAGCCCATTGGCCGCACACCGCGCTCCAACCTCGCGACCTATACCGGGCTGTTCGACAATGTGCGCAAGCTTTATGCCGCAACGCCCCAAGCGCAGGCGGCGGGCTACGACGCCGGGCAGTTTTCCTTCAATGTCGCCAAGGGCCGCTGCCCGACCTGTGAAGGGGAAGGTTTTGTCAGCGTCGAATTGTTGTTCATGCCCAGCGTCTACGCGCCTTGCCCAACCTGTCATGGTGCACGCTACAACCCCGAGACGCTGGCGATCACCTGGCAGGGCCGGACCATCGCCCAGGTGCTGCAACTGACCGTGGACCAGGCTGTGGAGGTGTTCGCCGAACAAGTGGCGGTGCGCCGGTCCCTGGAGGTGCTGCGCGATATCGGCCTGGGTTACCTGCGCCTCGGCCAACCGGCGACCGAGCTGTCCGGAGGCGAAGCCCAGCGCATCAAGCTGGCCACCGAACTGCAACGCAACCCGCGCGGGGCGACGCTCTACGTGCTCGACGAACCCACCACGGGCCTGCACCCGCGTGATGTCGATCGCTTGCTCGAGCAGTTGAACAATCTGGTGACGGCAGGGCACACGGTGATCGTCGTCGAACATGAAATGCGCGTAGTGGCGCAGAGTGACTGGGTGATCGATATCGGACCTGGGGCCGGGGATCAGGGGGGCAAGGTTGTGGTGGCGGGTGAGCCGCAGAAAGTGGCCAAGAGCAGCAAGAGCCGGACGGCGCCGTTTCTTGCTCGAGTTCTTGGGGCGTGATGGATCAAAAGATCGCAGCCTGCGGCAGCTCCTACATGGGGCGGTGAATAAATGTGGAGCTGCCGTAGGCTGCGATCTTTTGCTTTCAGGCGCCATCGAGGCTGCGTCGTACCTTGTCCAGCAACTCATTGATCTGAAACGGCTTGATCAATATCTCCATGCCGTCCCCAAGAAACACCTGGCGGTTGATCGCGGTTTCGGCATACCCGGTCATGAACAGGATCGGCAGGTGTTTGCGCCAGCCCCGCGCGATATCGGCCAGTTCGCGGCCGCTCATGCGCGGCAGGCCGACATCGGTCAGCAACAGGTCGATGGATTCGTCGTTCTGCAGGCGTTCCAGGGCGCTTTCGATATCGCCCGCCTCGGTGCAACGGTAGCCGGCATCCACCAGCACTTCGGCCACGAACATGCGCACTGACGGCATGTCTTCGACGATCAGCACATGTTCACCGCCACCCTGGACGAGAGTCGTCGCCGATGCGACTGCGCCGGCCGAGGGGTCGGCACTGGCCGGCAACATGATGGTCACTTCGGTACCGCGTCGCGCCACGCTGCGGATGTGCGCATCGCCGCCTGACTGGCGGGCAAACCCGTAGATGGTCGACAACCCCAGCCCGGTGCCCTGGCCCAGGGGCTTGGTGGTGAAGAACGGATCGAACACCTTGTCGATGACGTTGTGTTCGATACCGGTGCCGTCGTCTCGCACCGACAAGGCGACATAGGCGCCATCGGCCAGGTTGGGGTCACCGTGGGAAAAGGCGGCATAGGTGTTGACCCAGATATTGCCCCCCTGGGGCAGGGCGTCGCGGGCATTGATCACCAGGTTGAGCACGGCGCTTTCCAGTTGGATCGGATCGACCAGGGCAATGGCCGGTTTGCTCGTCAGCTCAAGCTTGAGGGAGATGCGTTCGCCAATGGTGCGCACCAGCAACTCCTCGAGGGAGCGGATGTGCTCGTTGATGTCCACGGGCCGGGTGTCGAGTGGCTGCTGGCGGGCGAAGGCGAGTAGGCGATGGGTCAGGGAGGCGGCACTCATGGCCGAGTTCAACGCCGCTTCGGCATAGAAGGCCACCTTGTCGGTGCGCGACTCGGCAACGCGTTTCTGGATCAATTCCAGGCTGGTGATGATGCCGGTGAGCAGGTTGTTGAAATCATGGGCAATGCCTCCGGTCAGCTTGCCCAGCGCGTCCATCTTCTGCACCTGTAACAGCTGGGCTTCGGTGCGCGCGCGTTCGGCGACTTCATTGGCCAGCCGGGTCGTGGCATCGTCCAGGCGCGCCAGGTGCGAGCGTTCGCGGTGGCGGTGCTCGCTGACATCCTCGACGAACACCAGGCTCAATGCCGGTGTGCGATAAGGTGAAATCTGCCACTCGGTTTCGCGAACTTCCCCTTGCACCCGCATGCTCAAGGTGCCTTTCCAGCGTTCGCCATACGCCAGGCGCAGGCGCAGTTCTTCGATGACGGCGCACTGGTCGTCGGCGAAACACTGGCGCAGGGTATCCGGGTCGAGGTTGTCCTGGATCAGTTGGGCGAACGCATGGTTGCATTCGTGGACCTTGAGTTGTGCATCCAGCACGGCGATGGGAGCCGACACATTGACGAAAATCTCGCGAAAGCGCGCCTCGCTTTCACGCAGGGCATTCTCGGTTTCGCGAACCCGCAGCAAAGTGCGCAGGGTCGCCAACAATACATCCGGGTCCACCGGGTGGATCAGGTAAGCATCGGCACCGGCGTCCAGGCCGGTGATGATATCGCCGGTCTGGATCGACGCCGCGGACACGTGAATCACCGGGAGCAGGGCGGTAGCAGGCTCCGATCGCAGTTTGCGCACGATGTCGAAGCCACTCATGTCCGGCAGGTTGACGTCGAGGATCAAGGCGTCGATCGCCACGCTGGCGATCAACTCCAGGCCTTCGCTGCCGGTGCCGGATTCCAGCACTTCATAGCCGTGGCGTTCCAGGCGCCGACGCAAGGCGTAGCGCGTGGCCACGTTGTCATCGACGATCAGCAAGCGCAGGTCACGTTTCATCGGCAGGCTCCATGACGAAGGCCAGCGGGATGATCACGAAAAAGGTCGAGCCCACCCCCGGTGTGCTCTGTACCCCGACTTCGCCGCCCAGCAGTACCGCGAAGCGTTTGCACAGCGACAACCCGAGCCCGGTTCCACGCAGGCGTTTTTGCAGCGGGGAGTCGACCTGGGAGAAGTCTTTGAACAATGCGCCATGCAGCTGCGGGGCGATACCGATTCCGCTGTCGCTGACGGCGAAGCGCACGTAGTCGCGGTTCACCAGTTGCGCCGAGACCCGGACTTCCCCACGGGGGGGTGAACTTCAATGAATTGGAAATGAAGTTGCGCAGGATCTGCGCGAGCTTCTTGTCGTCGGTGTACAGCTGGGGAAGGCCCACCGGTTCCTCGAAGATCAGGTCCACGGCACTGGTATCGACTATCGGGCGAAACATGCCGCGCAGCGCGGCGAACAGGTCGAGCATGTCGAACCAGGCGGGTGAAATGGTAATGCGCCCGGCTTTGATCTCTGCCAGGTCCAGCAGGTCGTCGACCATGTCGCTCAGCTCCCGCGCGGCATTGCTGACGAAGGCCACCTGCTTGTGTTGCTCGCTGCTCAGTGGCCCGTCAAGTTCATCGCTCAGCAGGCTGGCGATGCTCAGGATCGAGCCCAATGGCGTGCGAAACTCATGGCTCATGCAGGAGAGGAAGCGGCTTTTGAGGTCAGAGGCCTGGCGTAGCTGTTCGGCCTGGGTATCGAGTTCGGCGTATTCAGCCATGGGCTGCCTCCAGGGCAATGACCAGCACGGTGACATCGTCTCGTCCACGACAGAAATCGCGGTGCAGGATGGCGGCAATCACGGCGGGATGGCGGTGCACCAGGCCGGGGTAATCCGCAAGGTTCCAGCGCGACTGCAGGCCATCGCTGTACATGATCAGCAATTGTCCGCTCACCTGAGCATAGTCAAAGGGCTGCGCCTTTCTAAACTGCCCGCCGACGATGCCGGGGTGGGAGGCCAGGTGGTCTGCCCAGATAAAAAGACCGCATCGATTGATGCGGTCTTTTTATTCTGATGAGGATTACTTGTCTGGATGGGCGGCTTGAAGCTTTTTCGCCATATCCAGGTGTTTTTCCAGCCCCGGCAACATTTTTTGCGCAAAGCCCTTGAGTTCGGTTGCGCCTTTGGTCCTGTCGTCGGTCACGGTATTGGCTTGTTTCTTGAACAGCTCGATGGCGTCTTCGTGAGCCTTGACCTGGTTGTTGGCATAGGCCGAATCGAAGGATTCGTCACGCATGTCGAGGATCTTTTCCTTGGCCTGTTTCACCAGCGTCGTGTTGTCCGGCAATTCAATGTCATTTTTTTTCGCGATGGCCGCCAGTTCATCGTTGGCTTTGGAGTGATCGGTGATCATCATGTTGGCGAACGCCTTGACATCGGCTGACTGGCTTTTTTCCAGGGCCAAGCGACTGGTTTCGATCTCGGCGATGCCGCCGGCGGCCGCCTTGTCGACGAAATCATTGTCGGTTGCCGCGAAGGCCGCGCCCATGCTGGTGCTCAAGGTGATGGCCAGAGTGAGTTGGCGCAGGTTGAATCTGTCCATTGGTTCTTCTCCACACGGTTGTCATGGGCGATCGAGTTGATCGTTAACCTGTGGAGGTCGCGGTGGGGCTAAAGGTTTTATCGCATTTGCGACAGGACGACGAATGGGCACCGCTGGTCTGACAGATGGTCGACAGAACCGACCAACCAAGGCCATTCTGATAATTGGCGAACGCAATCAATCGCGTTTGCTACCGATTAACAAACGGAGGTGTTCCATGCCGGTGCCCCACGACCTTTTTCAGGATCTGAAACGCACAAAGGAAGAAATCCAGAAGAAACGCGCCGAGGATCCGTTACTGGATTCACTGATCAACAAGTATTCCCAGGCGGATAAAGCTGTGGTGGAGGCAGAGGAAGCCAAATCCAGCGACGACGCGGTGACCAAGCTCAAGGCGAAACGCCTGGAGGTCAAGGACAAGATCGTCAAACAGCTCCAGTCGTCTTCCTGATGTTCCGTGATGAGCCACCGACAATCGGTGGCTGAATAATTGGAACGGCGATATTGACCGGCACCTCGAATGTTCAGAGTCCGATGATGCGGCGACAGGCGAGGTGCCCCATGGCTGATCCAAGATTTCCCAGCGAAGAACAAGGGGGCTACGACCCCATTCCGACCCATCCCGAACCCTTGAGTCCCGGCCGCACTACCGTCAATCCGGAGGACGAGCCGGGCATTGATGAACTGCCCGACAACGAAGGTGCCATCCCCATGGATCAGGACGACGGCACTGACATCGATCGGGAACGGGTGCGTGAAGAAACCGATAATGCGGTGCGCGATGTGTAGGCGCCAAGCGTGCTCGCGAAAGCGTCATCGCTATCAATGAAGATGTTGAATGACAATTCGCCTTCGCGAGCAAGCTTCGCTCCTACAAGGCGGTACTCAACGGTAATCGCGCCATGTTTTTCGCTTTCAACGAGCCAAAATACAACCAGTCCCCATACTCACGCACGGTGGTGATCGGCGAATAGCTGTCGCTGCTGCCGTCCTGCAGGTTGGCGATCACCTTGCCCTCAAGGTCCAGTCCCAGCGCGAAAGCGCGTTTTTCCACTGGCTTGGGCAGAACGCTCAGCACTCGCGCGATCATCTTGCGCACGAAAGGGTGTGGCGCGGTTTTGTCGAGCAAGACGTTGCGCGGTGCATACAGCGCCACCCAGAAACGGTCGCGGCCGTTGAAAGCCAGATTGTCCGGCAACCCTGGCAGGTTATCGATGAACAGCTCATGGGTGCCGGCTTTCGGCCCGCTCAACCAGTAGCGAGTGATGCGATACGCACCGGTTTCGTTGACCAGCACGAAGGCATCGTCCGGACCCAGGGTGACGCCATTGGCAAACTCCAGTTTGTCCAGCAGCATCGTGGTCTTGCCGGTCTGGAAGTCATAACGCAGCAAGCGTCCGTCGCCGCCGTGTTCGATGATGGCATCAACGTCCTCGCCGTAGCCGAAACGACTGGAGGCGTCACTGAAGTAGGCGTAGTGCCCGGACTTATCGATGGCCACGTCGTCGGTGAAGCCCAATGGCACGCCGTTGGCGCTGGTGGTCAAGGCCACCAGGCGACCCTGGGCGTCCAGTGACAACAAACCCTTGACGGCGTCGGCGATCACCAGCAAGCCATTGGGGTGGCGGGCCAACCCCAGGGGGCGGCCGCCGGTGTCGGTCAACATCTTGGTGTCCTGGCCGTCCAGGCTGGTGCGAATGACCCGGCCATCATGCAACCCGGTAATCAGCGCGTTGTTTTCCAGGAGCAGCGCTTCGGGGCCGTCGATGTTCTGTGCGCCGACGCGTGCCACGCCCTTGAGGCGCTGGTTGTCCGCGTACAGGCCGCTGCTCAGGGATGGCGCCGGTTGCGGTGTCCAGGCCACAGGGTCGACCTTGGTCGGCATCAATAGCAGGAAGGCGCCGAGGGCAACGATCAGCAGCAATACCCCATGGTGAAACCTGATCGGTCGGCTCACGCACGGACTCCTGACTGTGCCAGGTGTATTTGCGCGGTGTCGCGAAGCGCCAGCATCGACGCCGCCGATTCGCGATCGATCCGTCGCTTGAACAGCAATTGGTTGGCCATTCGCATTGCCCACCCGCTGAACCGATATTGCAGCGTGCGCACGAACCGCGTGCCATTACCTTCGGCGGCGCATTCGTAAGTCAGCAGCAATGACAGGCCATTGTCGCCATGGGCCCGGGCAATCCAGCGGCGTCCAGGCAGATACTCATCGACCACCCAACTCAAATGCCCGTCGCGACCTCCGGCGCGGATGTCCTCCTCGAACCGCGCGCCCGCATGCAAAGGTCCCTTCGGGCCGTTGATCCGTAGCGACGACGGATGCCACTGCGGCCAACTGGTCACGGTGCTGGCATAGGCGAGCACGGCAACGGGATTACCGGCGATGTCGATCTGATGCTGGATGCGGGTCATGGGCGTTCTCTTCAGGTACTCGATGGCCGGTTCCGGTTCTGGCTCCCAGTAGAGGGTGCCGAACAGGTAGTCCATCAACGGAAAAACGATGTTGAAATTACGTTGCTGCATCATCTCGCGGCGGTGATGCAGTTCATGCAGGCGACGCATCTGGCGGATCCACGGCAGGCGCGTAATCCGGTTATGCGGTGGCAGATGCTCGCAGGCATGGAACACTTCATAGGTCAGGTACCCCAGGACCAGGCAGCCACCCACGAGCCCGGCGACGTTGACGTCCAAGGGCTTGAGCAGCCACCACAGGGGCAGGGCGACCAGCAGCGTGTGCACCACGATCAACCAGGCCGGGAACAGAATCACCCGCCAGTCGCGAGCGCTGTCATAAGTCATTTTGCCAGGGGCGAAAAAGCTGTGATGGTCGCCAGCATGGCGGGCATAGAACATCCGCGCGAAGCTTTTTTTATGATGGCCAAGGTGGCGATGGACCATGTACACGATGAAACTGAAGAACAACAAGGACGCCGGTACTGCCAGCCATTCGAGAGGTTTTACCTGGTGCACGGTGCTCCAGAAAATGGCGATCGCCACCAGGCCGAACACCAGCACGAAGGTGCCATGCAGCCAGGGGTTATAACGGGGGTGAATGTCGCAACGGTAACGGGCGCGGAATGCTTCGGTGGTCTGCCTCACTGCAATCACCTGTCGTTATTGTTATCTCCAGCAGATTAGTCGATCCCGGGGTTTTGGTTGGCAAATGAGCTGGATCTTTGGTGGTGCTGCGGTGATGGAGACTACACCGCAGCGTCAGGTTCGCCTGTAGGAGCGAGGCTTGCCCGCGAAGAACGATAACGCGGTGTTAGAGATACACCGCGGCGCCTCGGATTCAGGTCAGCGGGTTCCAGCGTTGTGACCAGTCGTCATCGCCCTTGATCACCTCGCGCAGCAGAACGAAGGCCCGCTGCAGTGCTGGTGAGTCGCGGTCGCGGGAGTACACCAGGTAGGTCGGGTAACTGAATTCCGGGGCCTTGGGCACGGGCTCCAGCATGCCGTTTTCCAGGTAGCTCTGGACCACCCGGGTACGGAAGTAGCCGCTGCCACCGTGCTCGAGGATGTACTGCAAACCCAGGGGGCCGAGGTTGAAACTGAGCGCCGCCTTGGCTTTTTCCGGCAGGGCGGCGTCGTGCTGGCGCCGGAAGTGCTGGCCCCAGTCGATGTACACGTAGGGTTCGGGGCGTTCGGGATGGCGCACGAGGATGAGTTTTTCTTCGAGGATCTGTTCGACTTGCAGGCGCGGCCAGTATTCGGGCTGATAGACCAGCGCCGCATCGAGCACCCCAAGCTCCAGTTGGCGCAGCAGGTTTTCGCCGTCGCGGATTTCCATGCGTAGCGCATGGCCGGGAATCCTGTCGCGCAGTACACCGGCCCAACTGAGCATCAACGGATTGCACAGGCTGACCTCGCCCCCGATGTGCAGGACGTCGTGGAAGCCCTCGGGCAAGGGCAAGTCCCGGCGCGCGGCTTCCCAGGTCTCCACCAGTTGGTTGGCATAGATCACGAAGGCCTCGCCATTGGGCGTGAGGCGCGCGCCGGCACGGTTGCGTACCAACAGCGTGCTGCCCAGGTGACTTTCCAGCTTCTGTACACGTGCGGTGATCGCGGTCTGGGTGACGTGGAGTTTCTCGGCGGCTGCGGCAAGGCTGCCGTGGCGGACGATTTCCAGGAAGGTGCGGGCGAGATCGATGTCCATGGGGAAGCCGGTGCGGGAGGTGCTGGCATTGTAAGGCAAATCTAAAGATCGTCCGAACGCGGCCCAAGCCTTCGGACGATCTTTTGCTTTTCAGATCAAAACGCAAAGCAGGAGCAGCCAAACGCTCCCCAGAAGCCGCGAAAATCACTGACCGGCGCATTCGACAAGCGCGCCCGTTCGTGACTGTGCGCATGCACAGCGCAAGACCCGACGCATTGATGAACCTGAGCCGTCAGCGGTGCCGATGGCTTCCAGTGGCCGGGCACCTTGGCCACGGGCGACCACTGCGGCACGACCGGGATGGGCGGGGGGCCGAGTTTTTCGAACTCGTTGCTGGCGTAGACAACCTTGCCATCGACAAGGGTCAGCACCGATTCGATACCCTTGATGCCCTCGACCTCCATATGGAAATAGTCGCCCGACAGCGCGATCAGGTCCGCCAGTTGCCCGACCTTGATCTGGCCCTTCTTGCCTTGCTCGGACGAGAACCAGGCGCTGCCATGGGTAAACAGCTCCAGCGCGGTGTCGCGGCTCAAGCCTTGTGGATACAACGCCAGGCCGCCGACAGTCCGGCCACTGACCAGCCAGTACAGCGACGTCCACGGGTTGTAGCTCGACACCCGTGTCGCATCCGTGCCGGCGCCTACCGGTACGCCCTCGGCGAGCATGCGTGCAATGGGCGGCGTGTGTTCGGCCGCCTTGGCGCCATAGCGGTCGACGAAGTACTCGCCCTGGAAGGCCATGCGATCCTGAATGGCGATGCCGCCGCCCAGCGCCTTGACCCGCTCGATGTTCTGCGCGGTGATGGTTTCGGCATGGTCGAAGAACCACGGCAAGCCATCGAACGGAATGTCGCGGTTGACCTTCTCGAACACATCGAGCATGCGGCTGATGGATTCGTTGTAGGTGGCATGCAGGCGAAATGGCCAGCGTTGCTCGACCAGGTGCCGCACCACCGGTTCCAGGTCCTGCTCCAGGGTGGACGGCAGGTCCGGGCGCGGCTCAAGGAAGTCTTCGAAGTCCGCTGCCGAGAACACCAGCATTTCCCCGGCACCGTTGTGCCGCAGGAAATCGTCGCCCTGGCCATAGCGTGAGGTACTGGTCCAATGCTTGAAATCGGTCAGTTCTTCCTTGGGTTTCTGGGTGAACAGGTTGTAGGCGATACGTACGGTCAGCTGCTGATCCCTGGCCAGTTGCTGGATGACCTGATAGTCGTCCGGGTAATTCTGATAGCCGCCGCCCGCGTCGATCGCGCTGGTGACACCCAGGCGGTTGAGTTCGCGCATGAATTGCCGGGTGGAGTTGACCTGATGCTCCAGCGGCAGCTTCGGCCCCTTGGCCAGGGTTGAATACAGAATCATCGCGTTGGGTCGGGCGATCAACATACCCGTGGGATTACCGTTGGCGTCGCGCTGGATTTCGCCGCCCGGCGGGTTCGGCGTATCGCGGGTATAACCCACCACTTTCAACGCGGCGCGGTTGAGCAGCGCACGGTCGTACAGGTGCAGGACGAACACCGGTGTGTCGGGCGCGGCCTTGTTCAGTTCGTCGAGGGTGGGCAGGCGTTTTTCGGCGAACTGGAATTCGTTCCAGCCACCGACCACCCGTACCCACTGCGGCGTTGGCGTGCGGTCGGCTTGCTCCTTGAGCATGCGCAGCGCATCGACCAGCGACGGTACGCCTTCCCAACGCAGTTCGAGGTTGTAATTGAGGCCGCCACGGATCAGGTGCAAGTGTGAGTCATTGAGGCCGGGAATCACCGTGCGCCCGTGCAGGTCGATGACTTGTGTGCCGGGGCCTTGCAGGGCCATGGCCTGGGCGTCGCTGCCAACCACCACGAAGCGCCCGTCCTTGATCGCGACGGCGCTGGCCTGGGGTTTCTTGCGATCGACGGTGTGCAGTCGTCCGTTGTAGAGAATGAGGTCGGCGGGGATGTCTGGCATGGTTTTACTCCCTGCGAACAGCGGGCTGATCCAGGCACCGATGGCGCCGGCGGACAGGCCTTGGAGTACGTGGCGGCGGTTGACGCCGTTGTGGTCCTCAGGTGGGCTCATGTCAGTGCTCCGCGCAACGTGAGTTGAGGGCAAACAGCTGAAAGCAGCCGCATGCGGCCAGATGGAATATAGACGGCAAATTCACAGATAGCCGTTTTCAGGGGCGTAAAACGACGAATCCCGCCACAAGGGGCGGGATTCGTTTACAGCCAGGGTCGCTTGCGCAAGCCGCAAGCGTCGCGCTTAGGCCGGGAACAGCTCGGACAGTTTCATCGCCAGCATCATGTCGCCTTCAGCGCGCAGCTTGCCGCCCATGAATGCCTGCATGCCGTCGGTTTCGCCGCTGACGATGCCTTGCAGGGTTTCGCCGTCCATCACCAGGGTCACCTGGGCGTCCGGGTTTTCGCCTTCTTGCAGCTCGCAGGTGCTGTCCTTGACGACCAGCGAGAAGTTCTTGGTGTCGTCGATGCGGAAACCGAAGACCAGGTCCAGACCGGCAGCAGCGGCTGGGTTGAACTTGGCTTTCATTGCTTGTACGGCATCTGCTACGGAGGTCATGGTTTGATCCTTTTTTTGGTAATTGACGCAGGGTAATAAGAGCTGGGTGATTACAGCCAGGGTGACAATAGTGGGGACTCAACGAAACGTGATGAGTTCCGGGGCCTTCAACAGTTGCAGGTGCGCCTGACTGTTGAAGGAAGCCAGGGCCACCTCGCGACCACGAAACTTCAGGTGGTTGAGCGAGGTGTTGACGATTTGCCAGTTCAATTCAAAAGCCTGTTTTGCCGGCATTTGCGTAATGAGGTGGAGCAGGGCGGTGATGGTGCCGCCGGAGGTGAACACGGCGATTTTCTGGGTGTTGTCGGCTTGGTCGAGGATGCGCTGCAAGCCGGCCTGCACGCGTTCGACAAAGCCCAGCCAGCTTTCCAGGCCCGGCGTATCGTAGGTGCCGGCGAGCCAGCGTTCGATGATCAGGGCAAAGATGCGCTGGAACTCGCCGCGGTTCTGCGCGGCGTTGCGCAGGATGTTCAGCGCTTCGGGCTCGTCCGCCAGCATGGCAGGCAACAGCGCGCGGATCACCGCGTCGGCGTCGAATTCATTGAACGCGCTATCGGTCTCCAGGATCGGCACCGGCAGGCCCGCGGCGGCGTATTGTTCGAGCGCGCTATTGGCCGTATGTTGCTGACGGCGCAGGTCGCCCGACAGGCACCGGTCGAAGCTGATGCCGAGTTCGGCCAGGTGTCGGCCGAGGATTTCCGCCTGGCGGATTCCGGTGGGCGACAGGACGTCATAGTCGTCTGCACCAAAGGAGGCCTGGCCATGTCGAATCAAGTAGATGCTGCCCACGTCCGCGTCATCCCGGTACGTTGAAGGTTTGGCGAGGTTATGGGGATGGCGGTGAGCTGTCAATGAAAAAACATACGCTTGTTTGAAATGCCCGTTACAGGCCTGTTTCCAGAGGTTTCACGACTGGTAGCAGGGGCGGAGCATGGGTATGCTGGTGGTATCCCGCGCGCTTGCATGCCGCGCAACGTTTAAGGAGTCCCTGTGGAGTTTTTGTCCGAGTACGCCGTTTTCCTGGCCAAGACCGTGACCCTGGTGATCGCCATACTGGTGGTCCTGGCCAGCTTTGCGGCCTTGCGCAGCAAAGGTCGACGCAAATCCGCCGGTCAGTTGCAGGTCAGCAAGCTCAATGATTTCTACAAAGGGTTGCGCGAACGCCTGGAGCAAACCTTGCTCGACAAGGACCAGCTCAAGGCCTTGCGCAAGACCCAGGCCAAGACCGAGAAAAAACAGAAGAAACAGCCCGACGCCAAACCCCGGGTATTCGTGCTGGACTTCAACGGCGACATCAGGGCCTCGGCCACTGAAAGCCTGCGTCACGAAATTACCGCGCTGCTGACCCTGGCAACGCCCAAGGATGAAGTGGTGCTGCGTCTGGAAAGCGGCGGCGGCATGGTGCACAGCTACGGCCTGGCGTCTTCGCAACTGGCGCGTATCCGTGAGGCTGGCGTGCCATTGACCGTGTGCATCGACAAGGTCGCGGCCAGCGGTGGCTACATGATGGCGTGCATCGGCGAGAAGATCATCAGCGCGCCGTTCGCCATCCTCGGTTCGATCGGCGTGGTGGCACAGTTGCCCAACGTCAATCGCCTGCTGAAAAAACACGACATCGATTTCGAAGTCCTGACCGCCGGTGAATACAAACGAACCTTGACCGTGTTTGGCGAAAATACCGAGAAGGGCCGGGAAAAGTTCCAGGAAGACCTTGATATCACCCATCAGCTGTTCAAGAACTTCGTCTCGCGTTATCGCCCGCAACTGGCCATTGACGAAGTGGCTACGGGTGAAATCTGGCTCGGAATTGCGGCATTGGACAAGCAATTGGTGGACGAACTCAAGACCAGTGATGAGTACCTCGCTGAACGGGCGAAAAAATCAGAGCTTTACCACTTGCACTACGCCGAACGCAAAAGCCTGCAGGAACGCATCGGCATGGCGGCCGCCGGTTCCGTTGATCGCGTGTTACTCAGTGGGTGGAGCCGGTTGACCCAGCAACGCTTCTGGTAACGCCTAAATAAAGGGGGCCCTTTCATTGTCTGGCAATGAAAGGGCCTTTTTTTAGCGGTACATATGTAGCACCTTTGAAAAAAGAACACTCGATATGCTGACGACTCTTGTCAGTTCGAGTAAATCACCATGTCTTCTGTCCCCGACAATCAACCTGTTCCTGAGTTAACGCCCGAGCAGCAAGGCGTTTTTTATGATCTGTTACGAACCAACGTCCCTGCCTGGTTGTTGGCCGCGTCAGAACCGTTGCGACGCCAACTCTATGAAAGCCTGATCGCGAGCCATCGCACAAGAGATGAAGTTGCTACAGTTGTGAAGCGACTTCAATCTCCTGAAGGCTTCTGTGCGCCTTTGCTGGCCAAGGCCATGTCGGATAAGCTGGGTACGCCCCTGGATGTGGCGGGAGTGATCTTCCAACATGTACGGTCCACCTCCAGCTTGCTGGGCCTGCGCAAGAAGCTGGTTCTGCCGATCGACCGGGATTTACTGACCGCGGCCTGTGAAAATTTTGAACTGAGCGAAACGCTGTCCACCAACTACACCGACACTTCACTGATTTATATCCCTGAAAAAATCACTGGGCGTGCCGCAACTATATTACCGATCGAGCCCCATGAGTTTGCCCTGCTGTGTCGGACACTTGATTTAGGAAAACAGTATCAATCTCATCTTCAGGGCGTGTTCTATCCCGCCTCCGCCGTTAACGCGTTTCGCGATAAATATGTTGCCCACGCAACGAACAGCTTTGAAACAATCCGGCATCAGGCGCTGATGAAACAACATATAAGTGTTGAATTACATCAGGCATTGACCGCAGTAAAAAGTCAGCGGCCAATCAAGTTGGGTAATAACACCCTGAATTACCAAGCGCTGAATATGTTCGATATCACCCTCAATAGTGCGATTTTCATCGGCCCGGTCGTCGAGCATGAGGATGATGATTACCGTTGCGTGGTTTATCTGCCGGATGATCCGCTGCACCCGCTTAAAGAGTATTCGTCGTTCCATCTTTTTGAGGTGGAATTAAGTGCGCGATTGAGAGACACGGCATTTCGCAAATCTTTTATGCGTTACATCAAGCTGGGTGATCGCGTGGCATTTCTGCAAGCCCTCGACAAAGGGTTGTTGTCGCCCCCTTCCTCGCCACTCCCACCGAGCAGCCTTTACGTCTCGGTGCAAGGAACAGGCATACAAGGCCATCCGTTTCAGGAGAGCTTCCGTCAGTATTCGCAAAAAGTTCTGGCGGATGCCCGGCTACTGGTCGTACCCACGGGCGATGAAGATGAGAAATCCAGGCTCGAGCGGCTGGAAACCTACCAGTCGATAGGCCTTAACCTCATTTTGGTCGGTGCGTCTTTTGTGCCTGTGATTGGCCAGATCCTGACGGCGGTGACCGTCATGCAACTGCTGTCAGAGGTTTATGAGGGGATCGCCAGTTGGTCCAGGGGAGAGCTGGAGCGGGCCACGGATTATCTGTTCGATACCGTGGAAAATCTTGTCCTCATGGCGGCTTTCGCGGCAGGAACAGCGGCCGTGGGCCAGGCTTACAAAAACATCCGGACTTCGGTTTTCGTCGAGAGCCTGAGAATAGTGATGGTGGCGAATGCTCGAGGGCGCTTGTGGAAACCTGATCTGGCGGCCTATCACCAGCCCCGGCTACTACCACAGGCGCTCGCGCCAGATGCCAGAGGCCTGCGTTGGGTTGACGGCCAGGCTTATCTTCCACTCGACAACCGTGTTTTTGCCGTGCGCCCCCAAACCGAAACGGATCTATGGGAGGTGTTGCCCCCGAGCGGCACCGGCGACGCCCATTTCCCCTTGCTCGAAAGCAACGACGCAGGCGCCTGGCGCCATGACTCCGAGCTGGTGCAGGAATGGAGTCGGCTGAAGTTGTTTCGCCGGTTCGGCCACATCAGCGATGGCTTTGCGGATGCCACCGCTCAACAGATCCTTGCTGTCTGCGCAATTGCTGACAATGTCCTGCGCCGGGCACACGTTGACCGAAGCAAACCTCCGGCATTGCTGGTCGACACCGTGCAACGGTTCCGGGCAGACGCCGCGGTCACGGGTTTCATCGAGCAGATCAACCAACCTGCGTCGGCATCCCTGGCCGATCCAGACCTGCAATTGTACCTGCTGACGCGCTCCAGTCACTGGCCAGGCAATGCCGCGATCAAGGTCGTCAATGCTGCCGGTCGGCAAGCGGGTTTCCATGGCGCGACCACCGCGCAGGCAAGCCATACCGTCATCCTCCAACAGGACGCACTGCTTAAAGGGCAATTGCACACGTCGTTGTTGTCGACGTTGAGCCGTGCTCAACGCGAGGCTCTTTTAAGTACGGCAACGGCGGACTCGCAAGCTCAGGTCAAGGCCTTGACGAAGGTCATTGCCGATCAAGCCGAAAGCAACAGAGTGGGCCTGTTCCAGCGGATCTATCAACGCACCGAAGCGCCGGTCGACACGCGTACGGCGGTGCTGATGGAGAGGTTCGTCAATTTGCCCGCGGCGGTTGCCGATGAGCTTGTGAGGTATGCCGAAGCCGGAGAGTGGGCTGACCTGGATGCTGACAAAGTGCCGTTACGGCTGGCAGAAGAGGCCACTCGCTACATGCAGGTCGTGCGTATCAGTCGGGCTTACGAAGGGCTGTACCTCGACGCCGCAGGTGGCGTTGACACCGATCGCCTGGTACTCGACACCCTGGAAAACCTTCCCGGCTGGACCGGCAATGTGCGGGTGCAGATAGGGGAGGCATCCGGTGATCAAACCGGGTCGGCCAGTATCGGATCGGTACAGGCCACGGAAAAGATCCAGGTCAACGTCCATGCCGATCGATACAGTGTGTTAGTCGACAACACCACACCCTCGACCACATTCGCCAAGCGTACCCGTGAACATTATTTCCAGGCGCTGTGGCATGGGCTTTCGGCGCAGCGAAAAACAGCGCTGGGTGTGGGCGTGGATGACGCCGGAGCAGCGTTGCGCGAGAAAATCACGCTACTTGCACTGGGGCGACGCGCCACCATTGCGCGGATCCTGGGTGCCTCCCCCCTGCGGATGCGTTATGTATCGCCCATGAGATTGGCTGACAGAGGGGGAGCGCCGAATACGCCAGGGCTTTCCAAGCCTCTGGTCGTCAAAGACAGCCACGATGTGTTGGTGCGCAGGGCGCTGGAGCTCTATCCGATGCATTCGCCGACGCAAATTCATGCCCTGGTGAATGCGCTGGGGACCAATGCAATTCTGGTACTGAAGAAACTGGAAGCGATGAGGCGCGAATTCCAGGCAATCAGGCAGGGACTGAGCCTGTGGGTGAATCGGCAAACCTGGCATCAGGCGCCGGAGGGTTCAAGGCTTGAAGTCCCGACGCTCAGCAAGTTTCGCACCGCTCAGGAGATCATTCGCTGTTGGCGCAATGAGTCCGGATATGCCCAGACCGGGGACAAGCTTGCGCGCACGCTCAGGTTTGAGGCCGAGCCCTTGGGAGAGTTGCCGGTCATCATCGGCGACTTCGGCCATGTAGACAGGCTGGTGATGGACGGCGTGGGAGCCAGCACCGGGCTCAATACCTTTTTGCAAAACTTTTCCAATCTACGAAGCCTGTCCTTGAGGGGCAACCATTTGACGAGGTTGCCGCTGGCGCTGAACAACATGTCCAGGCTCGTTCATCTGGATCTGAGCGACAACCTGATTCAACTGACACCCGAGTCGGTGACTCAGTTGGCCGACATGAGCAGTCTGCAATCGCTGAACCTTGCGTTCAATCCGCACCTCACCCGGGCCCCCGATGTCAGCAAACTGCAACGCCTGGAGCAACTGAACCTGCAAGGAACCGCAATAACCCAGTGGCCGCAGGGCGCCTCCAGTCTGCCCCGACTGCGTGAGCTCGATTTACGTGACAATCAGATCAAAACGCTCCCGCCAGAGGTTTTTCAGGCCGGTCCGCTGGCGAACAAAGGGACCAACCTTCATGGCAACCCTTTATCACCCGACACTCTGAAAAAGGTCGTTGCACATCAGCAAAGGACCGGCGTCAGTCTTGGCATCATTGCTTCAGAGTATCGACGGCCCAGCGTACCCATTACGAGCGATGCACTGAGCTCGTTGTGGCTGACAGGACTGAGCCTGGACGACGCCACTGCCAAGCGTGCGTTGTGGGAGTCATTGCGCACCTCTGCAGATTCCAGGGATTTTTTCAACGTGCTGGCGCGCCTGACCGCCACCGCTGATTACACGCGCCTTTATTCGCACTTCATCCAGCGAGTCTGGACCGTCCTCGAGGCGGCGGCCGAAGATGACCGCTTGCGGCGCTCACTGTTTCGCCTGGCCCGGGCCGCAAGGTTCAGTGTTGATGGCTACTCAGCGCTTTTCAATGAGATGGAGGTGCAGGTGTTGTATTACCGCGCCATGCAAGCATCCATCACCGGGGCCGCCTCCCTGGAGCAGCGACTCATGACCCTGCTAAGGGGGTTGTTCCGACTGCAAGAGGTCGAGGCAATAGCGCTGGCTGATATCAACTCGCGCACCGCCTCTCCATCGGCAAACTATGAGCATGCCCTGGAGATCGGTCTGGCGTATCGCGTGGGGCTGGCAGAACGCCTGGATTTGCCGGCCCAGCCAAGGGCTATGGTGTCCCGGTTGAACCACGCTGTTACCTCGCAGATGCTGGAGCAGGCTTATCAGAGCGTTCTGGCAACTGAACGATCTCGCTCGCTGCTGGATTGGGTCATCGCCCAAAGATTTTGGGTGGAGTACCTGGAGGCGACGTATCAAGATCAGTTCCTCGAGGTCACGGACCGAACTGCGCGAGCGTTTGCGACGCTGGAGAGAGAGACAGGGCTTTCCCGCGCCGTTGCCACCGAACGCATGAATGCCATTGTCGACAATTTCAGAAACGAACATCGGGCATTGATCAACCAACTCACCTCCCAGGCACTGCGACGTTACCGCGCACCTGAAATTGCGGGCACCCGTTCAGGCCTGGAGGCATCGCTATGAACGACTCTTCACAGAATGTCGCTGGCGCTGCGGACACCTCGACAACGCCGAAAATGCGTAACGAATTGAAAGCCGTCCTGGACGTTACACTGCCGCAAACGCCCAGCCAGTTTGGCGAGCACTTGATCAAGGGAAAATGGGGACAAGGCATCGACCCGCAGACGGCCATGCTGGTAACGCTCGATTACAATTACAAAGGCCATCCCGCGCGCGATGGCGTTCAACAGGGGCAAGTGGCGAGTTCGCAATCTTTGTTGCAGGCCCTGCTCTTGAACCATCAGGCGGTGGGTGACGGTCGATTTGCGGAAAATGCATTCGGCCTGTACACACCACCCGAAACCGGGCCGTCCGTGCAGATTGTACAGAACGTCGATGAGTTCGCTGACCACGGCAGCGGTAATCACCAGACGTATGAAGGCATCTACCGCCGAACCATTCCACAAACCTATGGGCCGCTGACGCAGATCAGCGTGCGACCCGCCGACTTCAAGAAGTGGGTCTGGGAGCTGGATTTGCAGGCGGTGTACAAGACCTATCTGGATCAGGCTTGGCCATCCGACGAAGTCGTCGTCGGCACCGCATCCTGTGCGTTGAGGACGTCGGCCAAAGCCGCTTTCGTCATGACGGCCTGGTTGCAGCGTCACGAACTGCGCTTGAGCGAAAAAGGCCTTGCCCTTGCGATGCAGGCAGCCGGTTTACCAGTGGATCAGCCTTGGGAAACCCTGAAGATCGAACAGCTGCAGGCGCCCACCCGGATGCCGCCAAAGGTCAAAGCGAGCCGACTGAAGCTTTATCGATATACCGCGACGGATATCTGGGTGTTTCGTGGAGCGGCCAGTGACCGGGTGCTGGTGTACATCCCGGGCAATTCTTCGCCGCTGCACGAGTTCACTGACGTCTCGCAGCTGCATCAATGGGTGGTGAAACAGGGCAGCGCCGAGGACACGAAGCAGGCCCTGGCGTCTCACTTTACCGAGGATGATCGTCAGGACGGCACATTCCATGCGGGTGTGCTGACCGCACTCGACGGCATGGCGATGTACCCGAAAAAGCATTGGCTGACCAATAATGCCGGCTTCTTCAACAATGACGGTTACTGGGATCCGGCCGATTACATCGGCTTCGACGATCAGGCGCCGGAGACCGATCCGTTCGCGCAGTTGGTACTGGCGATGAAGCGGGCTGCACGGAACAGTGCCACAACTATCCGTGACGACGCACAGGTCAATCGCGACAATTTGAGTGCCGTGGTCGAACCGATCGTCCAATGGGTCAATCTGTTTGGTCCGTTGGCATTGTTTGTACCGGGCGGCGAGGGGGTGTTGGCGCTGGCCGGGTTGATCGATGCCGGTTACGGGTTGGACCAGGCCATCAACGGCGATACGGCCGACAAGCGTTCGCAAGGAATCACCCGCACGGTATTCGGCGTGCTCAATGCGCTGCCGCTGTTCGCAGAGGCGGCGTCGATCGGCCACGCAGGGGCAGGGGAGGAGGGCTCGTTCAAAGTGGGGGAAGGCGCTCGCGAATCCTCGAAGCCTTCCGAGGCAGGTCCGGTTTCCGGGGCGGATATCAGCCAGGCACCGGTCTTGCCATTGCCCTCGCGTACCGATCTGTTGCGCGGAATCGGTGCGCCGGCAGGCACCTTCAGTGACGAAGTGCTGGCTCAGATCGCCAGGGTCAGCGCAGTCGACGATGACATGCTGCGCCTGATGCAGGCCGGACGCGCGCCGACCCCGTTACTGGCCGATACCATCGACCGCTTCAGGATCGATCAGGAAGTCGCAGGCCTGGCTGACTCACCGGCAGCACGTGCGCAGTTGTTCGATCGTCGCTATCAGCAACTGCAAAAGACCGAGAACGAATGGGTCCGGTTGTTTCAGCGAGAATATCCCGACCTGCCCACAGCCGCCGTGGAACAGATGCTTGACCGTTACGGCGTTGATCTAACGGCATTGCCGGATGTGATCGAGGCAAAACGCCTGTTCAGTCAGTTGGACAGCAAGGCTCGCCAGTACCAGCAGCATGTGCGTCTCAACCGTGCTTATGAAGGACTTTATCTGCGCTCGGTCGCCAATCCCGAGTCGCACTGCCTGGCCTTGCACTCATTGAAGAACCTGCCTGGTTGGCCCGAAGGTCTGCGAATTGAAGTCCGCGAAGGGTCGATCGTTGGTCGGCTACTCGATCGTAGTGGGCCACTGGACACGACCGATTGCCGTACAGTAATCAGGTCCGGCGAGGGTTATCTTCACAATGGCCTGTCCACTCAGCCGGATTTTTATGAGGCTGTTGTCGAGATTCTGTCCGGGGACGAGTGTTCGGCATTGGGATTGACGTCCAAAACCCCTGCGGCGCAATTGGAGGTTAAAGTCAACGACCGACTGTTGTCCCGTTCAGAGCTGGCTCTTGGTCTTGCCAGAATGGACTCCAGGCTGTCCTTCGAACCGCAGGGGCTAAGAGGGGGAGCATTCCCGGGTACTGTTCAAAATGAGGGTTTGACCCATCATATGATGAGACTGCACCTCAAGGAGATCTACCCGGAATTTTCCAATGAAGACGCCGATTTGCTGATACAGCAACTTGGAGGCGACGTTCTGGCTCATATCAGCAGCGTAAATCTGCAAATGCAGCAACTGCATGTGGATATGGATACCTGGATGATGCAGGTCTGGGTTGACGTCTACCACACGGATATCCCCTTCTTGCGAGCCGGGGAACCTGAGGCTGCGGGACTGACAGTCCGGCAAATTGCGCTACATAATTTCGATTTGCTGCAACGTACGGCAGCCAGTGAGCAACACACCCGGCAGGAACTGGCTGATGAACTGATTGCAATCTTTCAAAAACGCGATCCGCAGCAAGGTAGTAACTATTCAGGGAACCATACCCAAGGCTTCACGATGAATATGAGCCACGAAGACTACTATCGATTGCCGGAGCTCAATGTGCGATTCAATGATGTCGTCAATTTGAATCTGCAACACTTTCACTTGATGGAAAGGCAAACGCTAAACGGCTTTTTCGAAAGTTTTCCAAACTTGCGGATCTTGAACCTGCAAGACACGGACCTGCGATTGCCCAACGTCAATGGCCAACTGGAAAGTGTGTTGCCTCCCGTGATTCCTCAATTACAGCATCTCACTTCGCTGAATTTGCGCTCCACTCATCTGACGTTCAGCGAAAATACGGCAGGGCAACTGAGCCAGTTGGTGAATTTGCAAGCGCTGGATCTGAGCGACAATCCATTGGACATCCCTCCCGTCGTATTGGGAATGAACCAGTTGCGATCTCTGAATTTGAGAAATACCCGCATCACCCGGTGCCCGGTGGGGATCATGGATCAGCCATACCTGACAACCCTGGACCTAAGGGATAACCAGATTCAGCGTGTCCCCCAGGCCGTACTTGATCAAGCGATCGCCCCTGACCGGGTGCTGCTGTGGAACAATCCGTTGACCGATGAGGACACTTTGCAACGGTTAGTCACGCATCGCCAGCAAACGGGCATCAACCTTTGGCTGAGTGCGCCGCGGCCGGAGTATTCGGAACCGACGGTATGGTTGGCCGGCATTGAGGCGCAGCAGAGCGGTCCATTGCTTCAGGTCTGGCACAGCGTGGCGCTGAAGCCTCGTGGCATGCGGTTACTGGGGACCGTGAATACGTTGACCCTGACGCCGGATTTCCTGGTCAATTATCCGGATCTTCAGGCAAGGGTATGGCAACTGCTGGCGCAAGCGGATGCTTGGGATGGGTTGTGGGACCAATTGACCCTCAATCCTCCGATGCCGGGGGGCGCTTTCAATAACCCGATCGCGGTATTCAGCGCATTGGAAGACCGGGCAAGGCTTTACGCCAACTGGGTGGCGATGGGGCAGCCGTTTCCGGTCGCAGAACATTAACTGCGCGAGCAACGCGCTGGCTCGCGAGGGGGTATCAGTCGCCACTGATGTGGCTGACACCCCTTCGCGAGCGCGCTCGAACGCTTAACGGCGACGGAACAGCGGCAGCGGTTCGTCAGTGGCGGCCTGATAGGTCACCGAGAAGTCCTTGAGACCTTCCAGGGCTTCGTACGGATCCTTGTCGGCGCGAATCGCGAACGCATCGAAACCGCAGCGGTGCAGGTAGAACAACTGGTCGCGCAGCACGTCGCCAATGGCCCGCAGTTCGCCTTTGAAACCGTAGCGGTCACGCAGCAGGCGGGCGTTGGAGTAGTTTCGGCCATCGGTGAAAGCCGGGAAGTTCAGGGCGATGACCTGGAAGTTGGCCACGTCTTCACCGATCTCTTCGGCTTCTTCATCGGCATCGAGCCACACACCCAAGCCGCCATCGCGGGCCAGGAGCATACGACCGTGCTCACGCCACAACTGCAGCGGGACAATGTAGTCGTCGCAATTGGTGATCTCGTCGATGCTGAAATCCTTGGGCAGCAGGTGCCAGGTTTCGTCGACAACTTCGTTGTTCTTAATGATTCGCTGCATAGACGCGCTCCTTGAAGAGGTCGATGCCAATACGCTGGTAGGTGTCGATGAAACGCTCGTCTTCGGTACGTTGTTCGATGTACACGTCGATCAGTTTCTCGATCACGTCAGGCATGGCTTCCTGGGCAAAGGACGGGCCGAGGATCTTGCCCAGGCTGGCGTCGCGGCTGGCGCTGCCACCGAGGGACACCTGGTAGAACTCTTCGCCTTTCTTGTCCACCCCGAGAATGCCGATGTGGCCGACGTGGTGGTGACCACAGGCGTTCATGCAGCCGGAGATGTTCAGGTCCAGTTCACCGATGTCGAACAGGTAATCCAGGTCGTCGAAACGGCGCTGGATCGATTCGGCGATCGGGATCGACTTGGCGTTGGCCAGGGAGCAGAAATCGCCGCCCGGGCAGCAGATGATGTCGGTCAGCAGGCCGATGTTCGGCGTGGCGAAACCTTGCTCGCGCAGTTCGCCCCACAGGGTGAACAGTTTGTCCTGCTCGACGTCGGCCAGGATGATGTTCTGCTCGTGGGACGTGCGCAGTTGACCGAAGCTGTAACGTTCGGCCAGGTCGGCCACGGCGTCGAGCTGCTTGTCGGTGATGTCGCCCGGTGCAACGCCGGTCGGCTTCAGGGAAAGGGTCACGGCTACATAGCCCGGCTTCTTGTGGGCCAGGGTGTTGCGCACGCGCCAACGGGCGAAGCCCGGGTGCTGCTGGTCGAGCTCGGCCAGGGCGGCGCTCTGGTTGTCCAGGGCCTTGTAGTCCGGGTCGACGAAGTGTTTGGCGACGCGCTGCACTTCGGCTTCGGTCAACGTGGTCTGGCCACCGCGCAGGTGTTCCATTTCCGCATCGACTTTCTGGGCGAAGACCTCAGGGGTCAAGGCTTTCACCAGGATCTTGATCCGCGCCTTGTACTTGTTGTCGCGACGGCCATAACGGTTGTAGACCCGCAGGATGGCGTCGAGGTAGCTCAACAGGTCTTGCCACGGCAGGAATTCATTGATGAATGCACCCACCACCGGCGTACGGCCCAGGCCACCGCCGACCAACACGCGGAAACCCAGTTCGCCAGCGGCGTTGTGCACCGGCTCCAGGCCAATGTCATGCACTTCGATGGCGGCACGGTCGGAGGTCGAACCGTTGACGGCAATCTTGAACTTGCGCGGCAGGTAGGCGAATTCCGGGTGGAAGGTGGTCCACTGGCGGACGATTTCGCACCACGGACGCGGGTCGATCAACTCGTCGGCAGCGACACCGGCGAACTGGTCGGTGGTGACGTTGCGCAGGCAGTTGCCGCTGGTCTGGATCGCGTGCATCTGCACGGTGGCCAGTTCAGCCAGGATGTCCGGGATGTCTTCCACCGCCGGCCAGTTGAACTGCACGTTCTGCCGGGTACTGATGTGGGCGTAGCCCTTGTCGTAGTCACGGGCAATCTTGGCCATCATTCGCATCTGGCGCGAAGTCAGTTGGCCGTAAGGCACCGCCACCCGCAACATCGGCGCGAAGCGCTGGATATACAGGCCATTTTGCAGGCGCAGGGGGCGGAATTCTTCTTCGCTCAGCTCGCCTGCCAGATAGCGTCGGGTCTGATCACGGAACTGCTTGACGCGGTCCTCGATGATCCGCTGATCGTATTCGTCGTATACGTACATATAAGTCCTGTTCTCAGGCTTGGGTCGCTCGGATACAGCTGCGTTTTTTGCTTGCCGCAGTCCAAGAGCCTCTGCAATTCTGCGCGCACGGCCGCGCACTCCTAATGGAGCCGGGGCAAGATACCAGTTTGCGGTTATGCGCAAAAGTGATGTTTGAGTATATGTAAAGAACCAAAAGGACTAATGAGAATCGTTGTTGCAATGCCCCTGTTTGTGGTGCGGGCAATCGTCGTCTTTACTGTGATCGAGTCTTTATGCAATCACCGATAAAACCGACAAGAGGCGATGCAATGAGCAACCCTTCCAAAGCTTCAAAACCCGATAGCACGGTGGATGCCTGGGCCATTTTGTTCCTGATCATCCTGGTCGTGGGCACTGCCGTTTTTTGGGTCAGCCATCAATAACCGTTAGCGCCCGGGCCGTGGTCGGGCTTCCAGCGCCGACTGCGGACCGGTTATCCGTACTGGATTTGCGTTGCACAAATACCTGGCAATGACCTCAGATGCCTGCGAGGTACAGCACCAGCTTGACGATGGCAAACAGCGTCAGGGCGAATACGGCGGTGAACAGTATCCCCAGAATCACGAAGTGACTCGGCTTGCCGTGGGTAAAGTCCCGCGCCCGGTTTTTCCCGCTCTGTACCCCGAATGCTGCCGCCATCACGCTGTGCACCATTTGCCAGAAGGTCGGCGGCTTGCTGTTGGTGTTTTTGTCGACTGGATCGTCCATATACCCCTCGTCATGCAGAGATGATCTGTAAGCATAGCCAAACAACCCTGTTGGTGAATGAGCCCGATTGCCCTCAATAACTATGTACCGCCATGGCCCCGAATGGCCGTGATTTCCTGACGCTTCAACCACAGCGATCAGGATGCACCGTCATGCCCGAGCTTTCCCCACCCATGGATCATGGATTTCATGTTCCGTTCATCAAAAAACGCCTGCCCGACTGGACTCACCACCTCGCACCCGCACATATCCTCAACCTCTCACGGGCCAGGGATCCGGCCGAGGCATTTGCCAGGAACTATCCGCAGCTATACGCCGCGGCGTCGCCCGCACTGCGCCTGGCGCTGTACGACAGTCAAATGCGCAGCAACAGTTCCACCCAGGCGCTGGCCAAGACCCTCAAGGACTTCAAGGGCATCACCGAATTTGCCAAGCCGTTGCTGGCTGAGGCCATGACCAAGACCTTTGGCCAATCCCCCGATCCGACCACAACCATGCTGTATCACCTGCGGGCGCCCAACCGGGCCGATGAGCAGACATTGCTGCAGGCCGCATTGCGCAATTTCGAGGTCGATGAGCCCTTTGATGAAGTCGCCCTGCAGGAGACCAGTGCGCTGGCTCCCGCCGGCGCACTGCAGAACGAGCTTTACGATCGGCGTGAGCGCTACCCGTACTGGAGTACGCGCTACAAGATCCGCGACAAGCTGTCGATCAATCCCTCGGAGTTCGCCACGCTGTGCCGGCAACTTGACCTTGGCCAGCAGTACCAGGCCCACCTGAGCACCGTGTTCGATGCGCCGGGCACCAGCGCTACCGTGCGCGAGCAGATGATCACGGCCAACAAGGACCTGATGCGCCTGCAAGTACAGGTCGCGCGAATGAAGTCGGACGTCAGTGAATCGGCGTATGCGACCTTGCTGGCGATACTCGACGGTAGCCCGGAGCCCCAATTCGATGGGCGGGCAGTGGCTTATAGCCAGTTGACGGTATTGGGCTCGGAGTTGAGCGATGTGTTGATCATCGGTCCGGAGTCCCGCAAGCCCCTCTCGACCCTTGAGGATATCGCCGACCTGTTCGTGCCGGTGAAGGTCTTGAAGGCGGCAATCAACGCGCACGCGCGAGTCATCGTCTACATCCCGGGCGACACGACGCACCCGGTCAAGGAATTCACATCGCTGGCCGCATTTGCCAAAGACTTTGCCGTCCGGTTGCGCTCGCAAAGCTTTCAGCGCTTTATCGCCGGATTGCTGCCCCAGGACGAATCGCCCAGGTTTTTTCGCAGGCTCAAAGCCCAGCTCAAAACCCACCGGTGGAATCCGAATCCGATTTGGCCGGGCCCGCCCTACAATCCAGAAGCCTACCGCAACGGCATGTATGAGGAGATCTGGAACGACGACGCCAACCTGGCCCTGAGCGAAACCTTTATCGACGACGAAGTGTTCGGTGCACGGTATGCAGCGCATCTGGCCAGGATCAAATCCAATGCCAGGCTCCTGGCCGTTCCCACGGCTGCAGTTGACCACCAGGCCTGGATCGAACGCCTCGAACACCTGGCCGAATGGGGCTTGAACGTCCTCAACGTCGGCGCGTTCTTCGTTCCCGGGCTTGGCGAAGTGATGCTGCTGGTGACCGCGGTGCAATTGGGCCGTGAGGTTTATCAGGGCGTGGAGGCCTGGAAGGAGGGCGATGCCGAAGAGGCCTGGGGGCACCTCACGTCAGTCATGCAGAACGTGGCCTTCATGGCGGTTTTGGGCGCAGTGGCCAGCAAGGCACCACCGATCACGGCATCGCGGTTCGTCGGTGGCATGCGCAAAATTACCACGCCGTTCGGTGAACCACGCCTGTGGAACCCGGACCTGGTGGCGTACAAAAGCAGTATTGCACTCGATAACGTGACACCAAACGCACTGGGGCAATATGAGGTAGGGGACAAGACCTACATCAAAATCGAGGGCAATGCCTACGAGAAAACCTACGATTCGACACTCAAACAGTGGCGCATCAAGCACCCTACCGACCCAGGGGCCTACCAGCCGGTCTTGCGGCACAACCAGCTGGGCGCGTGGCGCCACCTCGACGAGCGGCCGCTGGAGTGGGACCGCCTGACGTTGTTGCGTCGTATCGGCTCACAGATGGACGGTTTCTCCGATGCTCAATTGCAGCAAATCTCGGAGGTCAGCGGGGTCAGTGATGATGCCTTGCGCCGGATGCATATTGATCATCAGCCTCCACCGCCGCGCCTGGTGGAGACGCTTGCGGCATTCAGCGCCGATCAGCAGGTGGACGAGTTCATCCTCGGACTGCGTCGTGGTACCCGCCTGAACGACGCCGCCGAATTTGCCGTGCCGTTAGTCCTGGAGCTGCCCAACTGGCCTGTTGAGGAAGTACTTGAGGTCTTCGAGGGGGCGGAACACTGGGGCGCCTCCCAGCGCTACGGTGCGGCGTCCGGGCAGCCCACTGCCAGGCCGACAATCAAGATCACTCGAGCCGAAGTCCGCGCCGGCAAGCTGCCGGATATCGTGCTGGCTGCGCTCGACGAACAGCAAAAAATTCAACTGCTTGGAACCCACAGCGCAGGACCCGGCGCGGACCGCATGCAGCTGTTCAGGGACCGTCTCGCCGATCGGGCACTGAGTCGCAGACAGTCACTGTTCGACCGTCTGCACACCCCCGAACCGACCACCCATCCCGATATCCAGCGTTTGCAGCGCAGTTTCCCGACGCTGTCTACCGAGGCCGCCCAGGATGTGCTCAATGGCTCCCGTGACAGCGATTTATCCCGGTTGCGTAGCAGCGGCAAAATGTCCCTGAGCCAGGCCAAGGCGATTCGTCGGCACATTCAGCAAGCCGCCCTGAACCGTGCACTCTGCGGCTTGCGCCTGGACAGCATGGCCTCGACCGCCAGTGACCGTTTGGCGCTGCACAGCCTGCAGCTCCTGCCCGGCTGGACCGCGCAGATGCGCGTGGAAGTGCGCGCAGGCTCCATCCTGGGTCCACTGCTCGACAGCGTCGGCAGCTTGACGGCGAGCCCCGGCTACTACCTGGTTAAAAGCCTGGATACTTACCGGGCGTTCGATGCACAGGGCGTGGCGCTCAACAGCATCCCCGCCCACGGGCGTAATCTGTTCGAGTCGCTGGTGGAGGTTTTGCCCCAAGCTGCCCGGGATAACCTGCAAGGCCATCAGGGGCAGGCCCTGCGTGAGGACCTGGCATCTTCTGCCAGCGCCCACCGCGAGGAGATGGCGCAGGCGCTCAATCAACGCCCCATCGACGGTCCGGGTCCGTCCCTGCGCCTGCCTTCAGGCCAGCTCGGTTATCTGGCCAGCGGTCGCGGGGCCGGTTTCTCCGACTCGCCCGATGCCGGATTGATTACCCGGGTACGAGTGCTCTACCCGAACATTTCCGATGAACAAGCCAGCCAGTTCATCAGCAGCCGCCTGAGCGGCGGGGACAGCCATCAACAGGTGTTCAACCTGCTGAACAATCGCCAGCGCGAATTCGAAGGGTTATCCCGACAGTTGAACAGCTGGATAGGTACCGGTGCCGGGCAAGCCGCGCGCAGGTTGCAGGCGCAAAAAGTGATGCGGTGCTGGCGCAACGGCCTCTATCGAGGTCAGGAACCTGCCTTTGAACTGGATTTGCGCGGGGCGGATGCCTTACCCGAGTGGGACGCCGACTTCAGCCATGTGAAAACGTTGCGCCTCAACAGCGGCCAGCTCACCGACGACGCTGGCCCGGCGTTGCTGGCCCGGTTTTCCCAGCTCAGCAAACTCGACATTGTCGTGTACGGGCAGGACACGGTCGCCCTGGCCGGGAAACTGCCAGAATGGACCACGGTTACCGAGCTGAGCCTTGCAGGCCTGGGGCAGACCTATGCACCCCAGTTCCTGCGTGCACTGGAGGGTATGACACAGCTGGAGGATCTGACGTTGTGGGGGGATGCCGATTCGATGGACTTCGGCAAACTGAGCCGCCTGCGATCCCTGAACTTGTTCGGCCATCCCGACCGTTGGCCGACCGGGGTCCTGGATCTGCCGAGGCTCGAAGTCCTGAATCTGCAGACCGTGGCGATCCCGGACCTGCCCGCCGAGCTCTATACCGGTCATCAAGCGCTCTGGCGTGGCCTGAGGTTGAACTGGGGAGCCCTGGAACCGCAGGCGTTGCGCAAGGCTTGCAACTACGTGCGCGACAATCCGGCGCATCTGGCGGATGAAGCGCAGATGGTCGCGCATTACTGCCGTGCGCGACTGGCCTCGTTGACGCCCCGGGATTATTCCTTCGCGTCCGACGCGTTGGCGCGGTTCAATGCCGACGGGGTAACGGGCAGGGCATTGCTTGACCGGGTCGACGTCCTGCACCAGCAGCACAATGAATTGAATCTGGCGCTGGATACTTGGCAGAACACTCCAGTGAGGGTCGAAGGGGAGCAGGTCCAGGTTCATCATCGTGAGGTGATTGCCGACAGGATTCGTGATTGTGCACGCAACAGCTTGCGCGCCCAATATGCGCCTGACGAACCCGTGGCAGGACCGTCGAGGGCGCCTGCCAGGTCGGGCAACGAAGTGCTCGACCTGACGGGGCTGGGGGCCATCGGTGATCTGCCTGCACTGGGCGATACGGTGTTTGCGCATATCCGCCGCCTGAATTTGGCCGGCAGCAGGCTGAGGAGCGCCCAGGTGAACGACTTCCTGCGAGCGTTTCCACAACTGCGTACCCTCGAACTCAGCGCCAACCGCTTGACCGAACTGCCCCAGGCCTTCGACTCGCTGACCGAATTGACCGCGCTCGACCTGTCGTTCAACGAGTTGATAATCACGGCGTCGGCGCAGGCCAGGATCAATCGCCTGAGTGCTTTGCAGACCCTGAACCTGGCGTATAACCGGGTAGGCACACTGGACGTCAGTTCGCTGACGAACCTGGAGAGCCTGTACCTGGGGCATACACGCCTGACACGCTGGCCCGACGGTGCGCTGTCGTTACCCCGACTGCGCCGCCTGGCCCTCAATCACAGCGCTATCACCGACATCCCGGTAGAGGCATTGACCGGTCATGATCGACTGCTGGGTGCGACCTCGCTGCAAGGTTGCCGACTCAGCCCGCATGGCCTGGCGGCAGTGCGCGCCTTCGCTGAACGCACGCCGTCCCAAACACCGATGGGCATCACCCGGGCGCACCTGGCGGCCGGTCGAACAGGCGGGGATCCCGAGTTTTTCCCGGTCGAGGTGTCGGAGCAGCCCAACCTTCTATTGCCGCAGAACCTCGCGCCAGTTGACGGTAATTTGCCGCCGACTTCCGCCGCCCGGCTGCAGCGTCTTGATCCGCAACTGGGCGAAGCGCAAGCCATCGAGCGCATCAATGCATGGCTGGCCGGTGGCCTGGGTGCGACGCAGATTGAAGCGCGACTGGTGTTATGGGAGCAGCAACAGACCCAACTGGTCAGTCGTTTGAACGAGTGGATCGATGCCCCGGCTTCACGCCTGCGTCGCGCATGGGTGAACGCCGTGGACCGGCGCCGGGCAGCTGACCAATTGCTGGAAAGCTGGCGGCTCACGCTGAGGGATATCCCCGGGGTCGAGGGGACGCTCGATTTTAACGGGCTGATCGTCGGCGACCTGCCGACAATGCCGTTCAGCTTCGATCATGTAGTGGAACTGGACCTCAGTGGCGTCGGGCTATCGGCGAACTCCGAAGGATTCCTGCGTTCATTTGCGCGCGTGCGCAGCTTGACACTCAATCAGAACGGCCTGGGCAGCTTGCCCGAGGCGGTGACCCAGTGCCAGGAATTGACCCGGCTGAACGCCTGTTTTACCGATTTACGCGCCAACGAGCCGCTACAGCGCCAACTGCGTTCCTTGCCGCGCCTGCAATGGCTGGACCTTGGCGAAAATCACTTGACCGAATTTGACATGACCGGCCTTGATCAGTTGCAAGGCCTGGATCTGCGTGGCAATAACCTGAGTGATTGGCCGACGGGGGTACTGCAGGCACCTGCGCTGACCACCCTGGAACTGACGGGCAACCAGATATCGACCATTCCCCAGGCAGCATTGCAACCTGAGCACATGAATCTCATGAGCGGCACCAACCTGTTCGATAACCTGCTGGAGCCGGATGAGTTCATGCGCTTGCAGGAATACTTGCGCCGAACCGGGCGGGGGCTGGGCTTCACCCAGCTGGATATCGAACATTTGCTGGCGGGATACGAATCCGAGGAGTCGGAGACTGGTGAGGGTGTCGCGCATCCTGATCGAGAATCGGAGGACGCCCAGAAAGAACGCTGGTTCCGGGGTATCGCGGCGGATTCGGAAAAACACGCGATGTGGAAGGCAATGAAAGAGCAGGACACGACCCAGGACTTTTCATACATTCTGTCGCAGCTTCGCCATACCCAGGATTTTCACGCGGATCGCCTGGGGCTGACCCAGCGAGTGTGGCGAGTGATTGAGTCGGCCCATGCCGACGATGCGCTCAGCGAACGCCTGATGGGCCTGGCGCGGGCATTGCGGCACCAGGCGACCTGCGGCGATGGTCGAATCCTGTTGTTCAACGAGTTGGAAGTCGAGGTGTTCGAGTACGAAGCCTTGAAGTCCATTGCCCCTGAGCATAAAGGTCGCGAGCTGCTCAAGCTGTCCAGGCGGCTGTTTCGCCTGTCGCAAGTGGAGGAGGTCGCCAGCGCAAGAATCGGTACTCGTCCGACCACCGATCCGGCGGAAATACGCCTGGCCTACCGCATCGGTCTGGCACAACGCCTGGACCTTCCCGATCAACCCAAAGGCATGCTCTACGCCAACCTGGCGGGGGTAGCGGCGGCTGATCTCGATCAGGCCTACACCCGGATCATTGCCCAGGAGCAGACACCGGTGTTCAACGACCAACTGATTGCGCGCAAATGCTGGACAGACTATCTGGAGGAAAAGTACCCGGCTGAGTTCACCCGGGTGCAACGGCAATTCCAGGAAAAATGCGCGGCCCTTGAAGACAAGTACGCCGAGTTCACCCAGGCGTACTTTCAGGAACTCAAGGCGCTGGAAGCGGACAACCGGGTCGACCGCAAGAACCTGCTGAGCGAACTCACGTCCCGTGAGCTGGCCGAGCAGGCCACGATGACCTGATCCTCGATTGGCAACACTCTGGAGTCGACAGCGCTCGACTCCAGAGCTCACCGTATCAGTTGTCGTAGCCGAGGTTCGGCGCCAGCCAGCGTTCGGTGACGCTCAACTCCTGACCCTTGCGCGACGTGTAGCTCTGCACCTGATCCTTGTCGATCTTGCCCACGGCAAAATACTGCGCCTGCGGATGCGCGAAGTACCAACCGCTGACTGCTGCCGCCGGGAACATCGCGTAGTGCTCGGTGAGGAACACGCCGCTGCGGCCGGCGCGCAGTTCGCTGGCCTCAGGGTCGAGCAGGGCGAACAGCGTGCTTTTCTCGGTGTGATCCGGGCACGCCGGGTAGCCCGGGGCAGGGCGGATACCGGAGTATTGCTCTTTGATCAACGCTTCGTTGTCGAGCGTCTCGTCCTTGGCGTAACCCCAGTATTCTTTACGCACTTGCTGGTGCAGCCACTCGGCACAGGCCTCGGCCAGGCGGTCGGCCAGCGCCTTGACCATGATCGAGTTGTAATCGTCGCCAGCGTCCTGATACGCCTTGGCCACTTCTTCGGCACCGATGCCGGCGGTGGTGATGAAACCGCCCACGTAGTCGGTGAGTTCGCTGTCCTTGGGCGCCACAAAATCCGCCAGGGAGAAGTTTGGCTTGCCGTCGGTCTTGATGGTCTGCTGACGCAGGTGATGCAGCTTGGCCAATGGCTTGCCATCATCGCCGTACAGTTCGATGTCGTCGTCGCGCACCTGGTTGGCCGGCCAGAAGCCGAACACCGCACGGGCGCTGATCAGTTTCTCGTCGATCAGTTTGGCGAGCATTTCCTGGGCATCGGCGTACAGGGCGGTCGCGGCTTCGCCGACCACTTCGTCCTGGAGGATGCGCGGGAACTTGCCGGCCAGGTCCCAGGAAATGAAGAACGGCGTCCAGTCGATGTATTCGGCCAGTACCTTGAGATCGATGTTGTCCAGCACCTTGGCGCCGGTAAAGGTCGGTTTGACCGGCGCGTAGGTGCTCCAGTCGAACTGTGGCTTCTTGGCGATCGCCGCCGCGTAGCTCAGGCGTTCGGTGCGCGCGCTGCGGTTAGCGGTGCGCTCGCGTACTTCGATGTATTCCTCGCGGGTTCTCTCGACGAAACCGGCCTTCAGTTCCTTGGACAGCAACTGGGTGGCCACGCCAACAGCGCGGGAGGCGTCAGTCACATACACCACCGCGTCATTGCTGTACTTGGGTTCGATCTTCACCGCCGTGTGCGCCTTGGAGGTGGTCGCGCCGCCGATCATCAACGGCAGGTGGAAATCCTGACGCTGCATCTCGCGAGCCACGTGGACCATCTCATCCAGCGACGGCGTGATCAGGCCGGACAGGCCAATGATGTCGCATTTCTGCTCCTTGGCCACCTGCAGGATCTTCTCCGCCGGCACCATCACGCCGAGGTCGACGATGTCGTAGCCGTTGCAACCCAGCACCACGCCGACGATGTTCTTGCCGATGTCGTGCACGTCACCTTTTACGGTGGCCATGAGAATCTTGCCCTTGGCTTGCGGTTTGTCGCCTTTTTCCGCCTCGATGAACGGGATCAAGTGGGCCACGGCCTGCTTCATCACCCGGGCGGATTTCACCACCTGGGGCAGGAACATCTTCCCGGCGCCGAACAGGTCGCCAACGATGTTCATCCCGGCCATCAGCGGACCTTCGATCACCTCGATCGGGCGACTGAAGGACAGGCGCGACTCTTCGGTGTCTTCGACGATGTGGGTAGTGATGCCTTTGACCAGTGCGTGTTCCAGGCGCTTGTTGACGTCCCAGTTGCGCCACTCTTCGGTCTCGGCTTCCTTGACGCTGCCGTCGCCCTTGTACTTGTCGGCGATGGCGAGCAGGGCGTCGGTGCCTTCCGGGGTGCGGTTGAGAATCACGTCTTCGACGGCGTCGCGCAGTTCCACCGGGATCTGGTCGTAGATCTCCAGTTGCCCGGCGTTGACGATACCCATGGTCAGGCCGGCGCGGATCGCATACAGCAGGAACACCGAGTGGATCGCTTCGCGCACCGGGTTGTTACCGCGGAACGAGAACGACACGTTGGACACGCCGCCAGAGGTCAGCGCATAGGGCAGTTCGTCGCGGATGTAGGCACAGGCGTTGATGAAGTCCACGGCGTAGTTGTTGTGTTCTTCGATACCGGTGGCTACGGCGAAGATGTTCGGGTCGAAGATGATGTCTTCCGGCGGGAAGCCGACGTCATTGACCAGAATGTCGTAGGAGCGTTTGCAGATTTCTTTCTTGCGCGCTTCGGTGTCGGCCTGGCCGGCTTCGTCGAAGGCCATCACCACCACGGCGGCGCCGTAGCGCTTGCACAGTTTGGCATGATGGATGAACTGCTCGACGCCTTCCTTCATGCTGATCGAGTTGACGATGCCCTTGCCCTGAATGCACTTGAGGCCGGCTTCGATCACTTCCCACTTGGAGGAGTCGATCATGATCGGTACGCGGGAGATGTCCGGTTCGCCGGCAATCAGATTGAGGAAGGTCACCATGGCCTTCTTCGAATCGAGCATCCCTTCGTCCATGTTGATGTCGATCACCTGGGCGCCGGCCTCGACCTGCTGCAGGGCGACTTCCAGGGCTTCGGTGTAGTTGTCTTCACGAATCAGGCGGGCAAATTTGGCCGAGCCGGTGATGTTGGTGCGCTCGCCGACGTTGACGAACAGCGAGTTGCGATCGATGGTGAACGGTTCCAGGCCCGAGAGGCGGCAGGCCCTGGGGATTTCCGGAATCTGGCGCGGCGCATAACCGGCCACGGCCTTGGCGATGGCTTCGATGTGGCCCGGGGTGGTGCCGCAGCAGCCGCCGACGATGTTGAGGAAGCCACTTTGGGCGAACTCTTCGATGACCTTGGCGGTTTGCGACGGCAGTTCGTCGTACTCGCCGAATTCGTTTGGCAGGCCGGCGTTCGGGTGCGCGGAAACGTGGGTGTTGGCCTTGTTCGACAGCTCTTCCAGGTACGGGCGCAATTCGCTGGCGCCCAGTGCGCAGTTCAGGCCGACCGAAATCGGCTTGGCGTGGGCCACGGAGTTCCAGAACGCTTCGGTGGTCTGGCCGGACAGGGTACGGCCCGAGGCATCGGTAATGGTGCCGGAAATCATGATCGGCAACTCGATGCCCAGCTCTTCGAACACGCCCTGTACGGCGAAGATCGCGGCCTTGGCGTTGAGGGTGTCGAAGATGGTTTCGATCAGGATCAGGTCGGCGCCGCCTTCGATCAGGCCTTTGGTGGCCTCGGTGTAGTTTTCCACCAGTTCATCGAAGGTCACGTTGCGGTAGCCGGGGTTGTTCACGTCCGGGGACAAGGAACAGGTGCGGCTGGTCGGGCCGAGCACGCCGGCAACGAAGCGCGGTTTGTCCGGGTTCTCGAGGGTTTTCGCATCGGCGACCTTGCGCGCCAGGCGAGCGCCTTCTACGTTCAGCTCAAAGGCCAGTTCTTCCATGCCGTAGTCGGCCATGGAAATCCGGGTGGCGTTGAAGGTGTTGGTTTCCAAGATGTCGGCACCGGCATCCAGGTAGGCTTTCTCGATGCCACCAATCACGTCCGGGCGCGTCAGCACCAACAGGTCGTTGTTGCCTTTGACATCGCTCGGCCAGTCGGCAAAACGCTTGCCACGATAATCCTGCTCCTCGAGCTTGTAGCTCTGGATCATCGTGCCCATGCCGCCATCGAGAATCAGGATGCGCTCTTTGAGGGCGTGCTTGAGGGCTTGGAGGCGAACGCTGCGATCGGACATTGGGACTACTCGGAAAGACCATGACGAAGGGCCGGGATGATAGCAAACCTGTGCGCTTTTAGAGCATGTCCGGGTTTTTCATGAATATCGCTCATGTTGGTGTGGCGGCCAGCCCGGTAGAATCGCGGCGTTTTCTAAAGGATCGGGACCAGGGACATGTCGTATCGCGTCGTCATTACCAGTGTGTTGATATTTTTGAGCGGGGGCGCCGTCGCGCAAAGCCCGGCGATTTCCCCTGCAATCTCCTACACTCGCGATATCCAGCCGATCTTCAGCGAAAAGTGCGTGGCCTGCCATGCCTGCAACGATGCCCCCTGTCAGCTTAATCTGGGCAGCGGCGAAGGTGCGGCACGTGGCGCGACGAAAGTCCCGGTGTATGACGGTGAACGCAGCCAGGCTGTGGCGCCGAGCCGGCTGTTCTATGACGCGTTCGGCAAGCGGGCCTGGGAGCAAAAAGGCTTCCATTCGGTGCTCGACGCCCAGGGCAGCCAGGCTGCATTAATGGCGCGCATGCTGGAACTGGGTCACACCAACCGCTTGCAACCCAATGCCAAATTGCCCGAGGACATCGTCCTGGGCCTCAATCGCGACAACATGTGCGCGCTGCCGGGCGAGTTCGATGGTTATGCCAGCACTCACCCAAAGGAAGGCATGCCTTTGGCGGTCACCGGCCTGACCGACCAGCAATACCAGACGCTGCAACGCTGGCTGGCCTCGGGCGCGCCGATCGATGAACAGGCCCTGGTGCCCAGCGCGAGGGAAGCATTGCAGGTGGTGCAGTGGGAAAACCTGCTCAACGCTCCGGGCGCCCGGCAGAGTCTGGTCGGGCGCTGGTTGTTCGAACACTGGTTTCTCGCGCACCTGTATTTCAAGGACGGCGAGCCGGGGCATTTCTTCCAGTGGGTGCGGTCTCGCACGCCGACCGGCCAGCCCATCGACCTGATCAACACCCGTCGGCCGAATGACGACCCCGGCACCCAGGTGTATTACCGCCTGTGGCCGGTGCAGGGGGTGATCGTGCACAAGACTCACATCACCTATGCCCTGAGCGCAGCGAAGATGGCCCGGGTCAAGAGCCTCTTTTACAACGGCAACTGGCAGGTCAACGCCTTGCCGGGCTACGGCCCGGAACGTCGGGCCAATCCGTTTACCACCTTCGAGGCCATCCCGGCTCAGGCGCGTTATCAGTTCATGCTGGATAACGCCGAGTATTTCGTCCGCACCTTTATTCGCGGTCCGGTCTGCCGCGGGCAGATCGCCACTGATGTGATCCGCGACAACTTCTGGGCGCTGTTCCAGGCCCCGGAGCACGACCTCTACATCATCGACCCGAACTACCGCGGCCAGGCCACGCCGTTGCTGGCGATGCCGGGGCAAAACGACGACGTCGGCAGTGTCCTGAGCCTGTGGCACGACTACCGCGACAAGCGTAACGAGTACGAGGCCCTGCGCCGGGACAGCTATGCCGATCTGCCGGCGCCGAGCTGGTCGAGCCTGTGGGCGGGTAACGACAACGCGCTGCTGAGCATCTTCCGCCATTTCGACAGCGCCGCGGTGACCAAGGGCCTGATCGGCGATGTGCCGCAAACGATGTGGCTGTTCGACTTCCCGCTGCTCGAGCGCACTTACTATCAGTTGGCGGTGAATTTCGACGTGTTCGGCAATGTTTCCCACCAGGCCCAGACGCGCTTGTATTTCGACCTGATTCGCAATGGCGCCGAGCAGAATTTCCTGCGCCTGATGCCGGCTGATTCGCGGGAGGGCTTCCTTGACGATTGGTACCAGAACAGCGGGAAGTTCAAGATGTGGCTGGACTATGAAGCCATCGACGACGACACGCCGACCGCGCTGAAACTCGATGAAAAAGACCCCAAGCGCGATTTCGCCATGCAGCTGCTGGCGCGATACGGCGAGCTGAACGCCAAGCCTGATCCGATCAATCG
This sequence comes from Pseudomonas sp. NPDC087336, assembly GCF_044744285.1. Classification (NCBI taxonomy): domain Bacteria; kingdom Pseudomonadati; phylum Pseudomonadota; class Gammaproteobacteria; order Pseudomonadales; family Pseudomonadaceae; genus Pseudomonas; species Pseudomonas sp. NPDC087336. Next base: position 230,432 of record NZ_JBIUYA010000005.1, read on the forward strand.
CTGCGACGGCGCCTATTGCTCGCGACCGAACATCGATCCGGCCCTGCAGGCCGCCGAGCAGGCGTTGAGTCGCCTGGCCTCACGCCCGGCGGCCGGCCTCAAGGTCATCGATCAACTGCCGGAAGCGACCATGCTGCGCATCGAAACCGCGAGCGGTCAGCGTGTGGTCTACAGCCTGCTGCGCAACCGCGCGCACAGCAACGTGGCGTTCCTGCTCGGCGAGTCACTGCGCTATCAGCCGGGGCTCGACACGCTCACCATTTTCCCCGGGGTGCTGAGCAGTTACCCGAACTTCATGTTCAACATTTCGGCCGATCAAGTGCCTGATTTTGTCGATGCGATGGAAAACGCCAAGGATGCCGATGGTATGGAGAAAGTCGTCGAACGTTGGGGTATCCGCCGCAGTCATCCGCAATTTTGGCAGTACTTTCATGACCTGAGTCGCTATATCCACGAAACCGAACCCGTGGAAGAGGGCGTGCTGGACATGAATCGCTACGAGAACCTGTGAAACACCGCTGATCCCCTGTGGGAGCAAGCCCGCTCCCACAATTCTTTCCCGACAAAAATACTAGGACTTTGTGCGCGGCGATGATTGGCGTAAACTGCGCCCAAGCCTGCGAGGAGTTTCCATGACCGCTATTACCATCACCGACGCCGCCCACGATTACCTGGCTGATCTGCTCTCCAAGCAGAACACCCCGGGCATCGGCATCCGCGTCTTCATCACCCAGCCTGGCACCCAGTACGCCGAAACCTGCATTGCCTATTGCAAGCCGGGCGAAGAAAAACCCGAAGACACGGCGCTGGGGCTCAAAAGCTTCACCGCGTACATCGACCATTTCAGCGAAGCTTTCCTGGATGACGCCGTTGTCGACTACGCCACCGACCGCATGGGCGGCCAGTTGACCATCAAGGCGCCAAACGCCAAGGTGCCGATGGTCAATGCCGACAGCCCGATCAACGAGCGTATCAACTACTACCTGCAAACCGAGATCAACCCGGGGCTGGCCAGCCACGGCGGCCAGGTCAGCCTGATCGATGTGGTCGAAGACGGCATCGCCGTCCTGCAGTTCGGCGGCGGTTGCCAGGGCTGCGGCCAGGCCGACGTGACCTTGAAGGAAGGCATCGAGCGCACCTTGCTCGAGCGTATTCCCGAGCTCAAGGGCGTGCGTGACGTGACTGACCACACGCAGAAAGAAAACGCCTACTACTAAGGTGTTCGCTGCGGCATGAAAAAACGGCGCCCCGTGAGCGCCGTTTTTTTATTGATCGTTCCCACGCTCCGCGTGGGAATGCAGCCCGGGACGCTCCGCGTCCCAAAAGCGGACGCAGAGCGTCTGTTGAGGCATTCCCACGCAGAGCGTGGGAACGATCTACTCAGGGGCGATACAAATGCGCATGCCCCGCACGATACAGCGACGACTCGCTGAACTGCTCGCTGCCCAACACCCGACCCACCAGAATCAATGCCGTACGTCGAAACCCCTTGGCTTCAACCTTTTCGGCAATATCCTCAAGTGTCCCCACCACCCAATCCTGATCCGGCCAGGTCGCCCGGTGAATCACCGCGATCGGGCAATCCGCGCCGTAATGCGGCCGCAACTCGGCAAGGATTTTCTCCAGATGATTGACCCCCAAATGGATCGCCATGGTCGCTCCATGCTGCGCCAGGTTGCCCAGTTCTTCACCGGCGGGCATCGCGGTTTTGTCGGCGTAACGAGTCAGGATCACGCTCTGCGACACGTCCGGCAACGTCAGTTCCGCGCCCAGAAGCGCCGCGCAGGCGGCCGTGGCGGTCACGCCGGGGATGATTTCAAAAGGAATATCGAGCTCACGCAGATGGCGAATCTGCTCGCCGATAGCCCCATACAGGCTCGGGTCGCCGGAATGCACGCGAGCCACGTCCTGGCCCTTGGCATGGGCCGCCTTGATCAATTCAACGATCTGTTCCAGGTGCAGTTCGGCGCTGTTGACCACCTGTTCGGCGCTGTGTCCTTCCAGCACCGCGGTGGGTACCAGCGAGCCGGCATAGATGATCACCGGGCAGCTGCGAATCAGGCGCTGGCCCTTGACGGTGATCAGTTCCGGGTCGCCGGGACCGGCACCGATGAAATAGACGGTCATCGAAGGTTCCTGTTGAAAATGGGGGCTGGGCAAGGCTTCAGATGAAGATTGCTCATGATCGAATGTGCGGATTATCGGGGATTTTACGCGGCGCCGGCCAAGGCGAGGGTGGCCTGGGCATATTTTTGTCGGCGAATCAGCAGTTTTGCCGGCGACTGGGCCAACTGTTCGGCCAAGGCCAGGGCGGCACTTTCCGCCACGCCGTAACAGCCGGTACGCTCGAACGCGATCTGCGAATGGTGGCTGAGGTGCGGTTGATAAGCGGCCAATTGTTCACTGCTGAAGTACAGCATCTCTAACCCAAGCTGTTCGGCCAGTTCGTTCAGGGCCGGTTCATCGCGTTTCAAGTCGATGCTGGCCAGGGCCTTGATCCGATGCAGTTCGATCCGGTGCGCCTGCAGTGCCTGGTCGAGTAGTGCCCGCAACGTGCTGACGGGGCAGCCGCGCTGGCAGCCCAGGCCGACCACCAGGGTCGGCGCTGTGCTGAGGTCAGTCATGCGTGGTACTGGCCATCGCTTTTGCGGCGGAACAACCAGGCGCTCATCAGGCCCAGGGCCAGCCAGAACGCCACGTTGGTCAGCTGCGAAGCGATCTTGAACTGAGTTTCCAGTGCTTCTGGAGCGAGCATCGAGTGCACGTCCGGTTGCGGTGCGCCAATCACATGCGGCACGGCAAGGATCGCCACGCCAAGGACTTTCATCAGCCAGTGGCGGCTGAACGCGATCAGGGCGATACCGACAGCGGTGGAGGCGGCGGTACCGATCCACCAGAGCTGGCGTTGCGCCAGATCGGCAGCCGCGGTGCCTGGCAACTCAGGGGGCAGGCCAAGTGTTGGCGCCAGCACGAAGGTCGCGTAGCCCGCCAAGCCCCAGAGCAGGCCTTGGGAAGTCTTGGTCGGCGCGCGCAGTGTGTAGAGACCGGCGAGCATCAGGGCGAAACCGACCGCCACCACCAGGTTGCCGCCAGTTGTCGACAGCACGCGCTGCCAGCCGTCTTCCGGCTCCCAGGCTTCGGCGTCGTGGGTGTGGGCAGTGACACCCGCGGCATGTTCATGAACTTCAACTGTCGCAGGTTCGGACTTTTCGTAAGTTTCGGCCTGCAAAATCAGCGGAGAAACCCACAAGCTTTGCAGCAGGGTCAGCAGCAGGGCGGCCAGCAGCCCGCTGAAACCTGCGGTTTGCGCAATACGCTTGATCATGTCGGCAGGTCTCAATGGCACGGGAACGCGGAACTGTGGCGCGTATCGTGAGCCGCGTTGTGAACGGCTTCGATGTGCGAGAAACCGGCGAAATACACCAGGCACGCGCCGAGGATCGACGCACAAACGGCGGCGGTCAGGCGTTGGGACAGGGTAGTGGTGGTGCTGGCGGTATTGCTGTGGCCGGTGCTGCTGATAATCGACATGGCGCTTCCCTCTGTTCTGTCAGCGGGGAATAAGAGCGCAAGCAGAGCCCCGCACGACCGAGCGCGCAGAAGTCCGAACAGCGCCCGCCCACCGCGGGTTTGTTGATTGAAGTGATCGTATTGTTCACTTTGTGTTGCGGGCCGGTCTCCGGGCTCACGAGGGGCTCAGGCGTTAGCCTGAACCTTCCAGCATCACCTTCCCATGCCGCATTGGCACAGTGGATCTGACGCTTCGCTCGCTTACCGTTGCGGGGGCAGCACCGGACTGACATGGCTGGAAGTAAAGCACATGATTCACCGGTTTCCCGTTTCACCCTGTGAAGGGCACCCGTAACAAGATGCGTAGGAGAGCATGGGCGAGGGTAGGGCGTCAATTGGCAAGGGTTCTCATCTGAGGGTTGGATCGTTCCCACGCGGAGCGTGAACGATCTAATCCGGGCGACACAAGACATTGACCCGCCCCGATACCATGCGTAGCCTTGCGCTTTCGAGGTTCTTCGGCGTTTGTCGAAGCTAAGAAGGGAACGCGGTCAATGCCGCGGCTGCCCCCGCAACTGTGAACGGTTCAGTTTCTGCCATGCCACTGCATGCGCCAGCCATGGCGCGAGCGGGAAGGCGCAGTAACCGCCAGTCCAACGACTGGCCAGCCGTCAGCCAGGAGACCTGCCTCGATACAGATTCTCACTACAACCGGGCGGGGTGATCCGGTGGCGAACCCTTGCGGCACGCTTGTGCGTCGCCGGTTCTCGTCCCGTATGCCCGCCACCTTGCCAAAGGGCATCCGATGAAAACACTGGCCAAACTCCCCGTCACCATCGTCACCGGCTTCCTCGGCTCGGGCAAGACCACCTTGCTGCGGCACATGCTCGACAACGCCCAGGGCCGCCGCATCGCGGTGATCGTCAACGAGTTCGGCGAACTGGGCATTGACGGCGAAATCCTCAAGCAGTGTTCCATCGGTTGCACCATCGATGAAGCCAACGGCCGCGTCTACGAGTTGGCCAACGGCTGCCTGTGCTGTACCGTGCAGGAAGAGTTCTTCCCGGTGATGCGCGAACTGGTGGCCCGTCGCGGCGACCTCGACCACATCCTGATCGAAACGTCCGGCCTGGCCCTGCCCAAACCTCTGGTCCAGGCCTTCCAGTGGCCGGAAATCCGCAGTGCCTGCACCGTTGATGCGGTGATCACCGTGGTCGATAGCCCGGCCGTTGCGGCTGGCACCTTCGCCGCGTTCCCGGACCAGGTCGACGCCATGCGCAAACTCGACCCGAACCTGGACCACGAATCGCCCCTGCACGAGCTGTTCGCCGACCAACTGGCCAGCGCCGACCTGGTGATCCTCAACAAGGCCGACCTGATCAGCCCCGAAGACCTGGCCCGCGTGCGCCTGGAAGTCGCCGAGGAATTGCCGCCAGCGGTGAAAGTCATCGAAGCCAGCAGCGGTCGCCTGCCGCTGGACGTGCTGATCGGCCTCGGTGCTGGTTCCGAAGAGCATATCGACAGCCGCCACAGCCATCACGACCACCACCATGAAGGCGAAGACGATCACGACCACGATGCCTTCGACTCGATCTCCATCGAACTGCCGGCATCCGACGATAGCCTGCTGATGGATGCGCTGACCCAACTGGTGGTGCAGCACGGCATCCTTCGCGTAAAAGGTTTCGCCGCGGTCCCGAACAAACCGATGCGCCTGCTGATCCAGGGCGTGGGCACCCGTTTCGACAAGCATTTCGACCGCCAGTGGGGCGCTGAAGAAGCGCGCACCACCCGCCTGGTATTGATCGGCCAGGCACTGGACGCCGCAATGCTCGAAGCGCAATTGCGCGCCGCGCTCAGCGTGTAACCCATGCACCTGCTCAGGACCCAGCCCGGCGGATTCGTGTCGGATGACAACATTGCCGACCTTGGACAAACCCCCGCCGAGCTGGTGATCCTGTGCAGCGGCGACTCCAGCCTGGCGCTGCTCGCCGAAGCGGCGCAGCAGTTGCCCGACGACTACCCGAGTGTGCGCCTGGCCAACCCGATGCAGGTGCAGAACCATGCATCGGTCGACCTGTACGTCGACGAAGTACTGAGCCATGCCAAAGTCATCCTGATTTCGCTGCACGGCGGCATCGCCTATTGGCGTTACGGCGTCGAGCGGCTGGTGGAGTTGTCGCAGCGTGGTGTGCAGCTGATCCTTGTGCCTGGCGATGATCGTCCGGACCCGGAACTCAGCGATCTCAGCACCGTGGGCGTTGAAGATCGCGACCGGCTATGGCAATTCCTGCGCCAGGGTGGCATGGGCAATGCCCTGGACTTTTTCCATTGCCTGGCCAATCGTTGGCTGGATCGCGACTACGCCTGGGCCGAGCCGCACACCTTGCCACGCACGGCGATTTACCACCCGCGAAAAAGTCCCGCGGCACTGAGCGACTGGCAATCGGAGTGGCGCAGTGGTCAACCGGTGGCGGCGGTGCTGTTTTACCGCTCGCATTTGCAGGCGGCGAATACCGCTTTCATCGATATTTTCTGCCAGCGTTTGCAGGCGGCAGGGCTAAATCCGTTGCCGATTGCGCTGGCCAGCCTCAAAGAGCCCGGCTGCCTTGCGGTGGTCGAGGACTGGCTGGATGACGTCGAGGCGGGGGTGATTCTCAATACCACCGGTTTCGCCCAATCCAGCCCGGAAGCACCGCACTTGCGCCCGTTTCGTCGCAATATCCCGGTGATCCAGGCCATTTGCGCCCAGGACAATGAACCGGGCTGGCGCGCCAGCGAACAAGGCCTCGGCCCTCGGGATCTGGCGATGCACATTGCGCTGCCGGAACTGGACGGGCGCATCATCAGCCGGCCGATCAGTTTCAAGGACCTGGCCTGGCGCAGCGAGCGCAGTCAGTCCGACGTGGTCTGCTACCGCGCGCAGCCGGAACGCATGGACTTTGTCGCGCAACTGGCGCGGCGCTGGATCGATCTGGCGCGGGTGCCCAATGGCGAAAAACGAATCGCGCTGATCCTGGCCAATTACCCGACCCGCGATGGTCGCATCGGCAACGGCGTGGGGCTCGATACCCCGGCTGCAGCGTTGAACATCCTGCGCGCGCTTCATCAAGAAGGTTATCCGCTGCCAGCCGGGTTGCCGGACAGCGGCACCGCGTTGATCCAGCAATTGCTCGGCGGCGTCAGCAACGACCTCCATACCCTCGATCAACGCCCGTGCCAGCAAAGCCTGGGTATGGACGCTTACCTGCAGATGTTCAATGTGCTGCCAGAGGCCAATCGTCAGGCCGTGCTGGAACGTTGGGGCGCGCCCGAGAACGATCCAATGTGCCGTGACGGACGAATGATGATCGCCGGGTTGCGCTTTGGCCTGACCTTCGTCGGCATTCAACCGGCGCGGGGTTACCAGGTCGATCCAAGTGCGGTGTATCACGACCCGGACCTGGTGCCGCCCCATGGCTACCTGGCGTTCTATTTCTGGTTGCGCAATACCTACGGCGCCCACGGCGTGATCCATGTCGGCAAGCACGGCAACCTCGAATGGCTGCCTGGCAAGGGCGTGGGGCTGTCGGAGCACTGCTGGCCGGATGCGCTGCTCGGGCCACTGCCGAACATCTATCCATTCATCGTCAACGACCCGGGCGAGGGCGCCCAGGCCAAGCGCCGCACCCAGGCGGTGATCATCGACCACTTGATGCCGCCGCTGACCCGCGCCGAAACCTACGGCCCGCTGCGCAACCTCGAATTGCTGGCCGACGAATATTACGAAGCGCAATTGCTCGATCCTCGGCGTGCCCGGGAACTGCAACGCGACATCCTGCAATTGGTGCGCGATACCCACATCGACCGCGAGCTGCAACTGGACGAGCGACTGGACAGCGATGCCGATGCGGCGATCTGGCTGCCACGCCTGGACACTTACCTGTGTGACTTGAAAGAGTCGCAGATCCGCGATGGCTTGCACGTGTTCGGCGAGTCGCCGGCCGGACGCTTGCGGATCGACACCTTGCTCGCGCTGCTGCGCATCCCCCGGGGCGATGGTCGAGGGGCGCAATCGAGCCTGCTGCGGGCGCTGGCCAAGGCCTTCGAGCTGGGCTTCGATCCGCTGGATTGTAAGTTGGCGGAACCGTGGATCGGGCCGCGTCCCAACGCAATGTTGTCGCTCAGCGATGAGCCCTGGCGCACCACCGGCGACACCCGCGAACGCCTCGAGCTGTTCGCCACACAGCTGATCTCGCAGGTGTTGAATACCTCCTGTGGGAGCCCGCCAGCAGGCTGGCTCCCACAGGAGGCGCGTTGGATTGAGGTTCAAGTCATCCTCGACCACCTGCGCGAGGTGGTCGCACCAAGGCTCGACGCCTGTGGTCCCGCAGAAATGCGCGGCCTGCTTGATGCCCTGAGCGGTCGTTTCGTCCCGGCCGGCCCCAGTGGCGCGCCGAGTCGCGGGCGCCTGGATGTGCTGCCCACCGGGCGCAACTTCTATTCGGTGGACGTGCGCAACCTGCCGACCACCACGGCATGGCGCATCGGTTTCCAATCCGCCAACCTGATTCTCGAACGCCACTTGCAAGACCATGGGGATCACCTGCGTCAGCTCGGCCTGTCGGTTTGGGGCACGGCGACCATGCGCACCGGCGGCGATGACATCGCCCAGGCCATGGCGTTGATGGGCGTGCGGCCGGTCTGGGCCACCGGCAGTCAGCGGGTCGACGACTTTGAAATCCTGCCGCTGAGTTTGCTCGATCGTCCGCGGGTAGACGTGACCTTGCGCGTATCGGGTTTCTTCCGCGATGCCTTCGCCAACCTGATCCGGTTGTTCGATGCGGCCGTGCAGGCGGTCGCCGCGCTGGATGAGCCGCACGACTTGAATCCGTTGGCGGCCAAGGTGCGCGCCGAGCGCGAAGCCTTGCTGCAATCGGGGCTCGATGATGAAGCCGCTCGCCGTCAGGCCGGTTGGCGCATTTTCGGCGCCAAGCCCGGTGCGTATGGCGCAGGCGTGCAGGGCGCCATCGATGGTCGCCTGTGGCAGAGCCGCGAGGACCTGGCCGAGGTTTACCTGAGTTGGGGCGGCTACGCGTATGGCGGGTCTGACGAAGGCACCGCGGCCCGTGAGCAGTTTTCCCAGCGCCTGAGCCAGGTGCAAGCGGTGCTGCAAAACCAGGACAACCGTGAGCACGACCTGCTCGATTCCAATGACTACTACCAATTCCAGGGCGGCATGCTGGCCGCCGTGGAAAGCCTGAGTGGCGAGGCGGCGGCCAGTTATCACGGCGATCACAGCCAGCCGGACCTGCCGAAGATCCGCACACTGAAGGAAGAACTGAACCGCGTCATCCGCTCCCGGGCGGCCAATCCGAAGTGGATCGACGGGGTCAAGCGACACGGCTATAAAGGTGCATTCGAAATGGCTGCGACGGTCGACAACCTGTTCGCCTTCGACGCCACCACCCGCTTGATCGACGATCACCAATACGCGCTGCTGGCCGATGCCTATCTGCTCGATCCGGACACCCGGGACTTCGTGCGCGAGCATAACCCCCATGCCTTGCGCGATATGACCGAGCGGATGCTGGAGGCGCAGCAGCGGGGGATGTGGAAAGAACCGGGGGATTACCGTGAAGCGCTGGAGAACCTGTTGCTGGATATAGAAGAAGATACGTAGGCAGGATCGTTCCCATGCTCTGCGTGGGAATGCATCAAGGGACGCTCTGCGTTCCAGCCACGCCACAAATGTAGCGGCTGATACCGGTGGGACACGGAGCGTCCCGGGCTGCATCCCCACGCGGAGCGTGGGAACGATCAACGACCACGAATGAGAAAAACCAAAATGACCGACACCCCCCATTTCCCGCTCTCCGCCGTGGTCGGCGCCGACGATTTGAAACTCGCGCTGTACCTGACCGCCATCGACCCTAAAATCGGCGGTGTGCTGATCGAAGGCCCTCGCGGCATGGCCAAGTCAACCTTGGCCCGCGGCCTTGCGGACCTGCTGGCCAGCGGCCAATTCGTCACCTTGCCCCTGGGGGCCACCGAAGAGCGCCTGGTCGGCACCCTCGACCTCGACGCGGCCCTGAGTGAAGGTCGCGCGCAATTTTCCCCCGGTGTGCTGGCCAAGGCCGACGGCGGCGTGCTCTACGTCGATGAAGTGAACCTGCTACCGGATCACCTGGTTGATCTGCTGCTCGACGTGGCCGCCAGCGGCACCAATCTGGTTGAACGCGATGGTATTTCCCATCGGCATTCGGCGAAGTTCGTGCTGATCGGCACCATGAACCCGGAGGAGGGCGAGTTGCGTCCGCAACTGCTCGATCGCTTTGGCTTGAACGTCGCCCTCAGCGGCCACACTGCACCGAAGGAGCGCGGCAAAATCATCCGTCGGCGCCTGGATTTCGACAGTGATCCACAACACTTTTGCGCTGAATGGGAGCACCAGCAGCAGTCGTTGCGTGAGCGCTGCCAAACAGCGCGCAGCACCTTGGCGAGCATTCCCCTCGACGATCAAGCGTTGGCGCAGATCACCGAGCGTTGCTTTGCCGCCGGTGTCGATGGCTTGCGCGCCGACCTGGTCTGGTTACGCGCGGCGCGCGCCCATGCGGCCTGGCGCGGCGCAACAGCCATTGGCGAAGAAGATATCGACGCGGTCGCCGAGTTTGCTTTGCGCCATCGTCGTCGCGAGCACACGCCACCGGCCCCCCAACAAAACCAGGCGCCATCCAGCCAACAGCCGAACCCGAGCGAAGGGCAGGGCCAGTGGGGCGAGATGCCCGCTCAAGCGCTGCCGGTCGGTGCGCGGCGTGAAGTGCCGAGCTGGCCAAAAAAGCCCTAGGCATTCGCCCTCGCTCTGACGCGGGGGCGAATGCCAGACCCCGTGCCGGACGCCTCGATCACGGTAAACAGGGTAAGCGTCACGTGGCCGATAGCGGATCAATCAATTGGCCAGGCACTTTACTCAACGGTCGGCCGCGCCAGCGCCAGGATGTGCTGTTCCAGCTGCGCACGCGCTCGGCGCATGAGCTGTGGCTGGTGATTGTCGATGCGTCGGCTTCGACCCGCCGCCACCAGGCACTGAGTGATGCCAAGGGCCTGTTGGCGCAATTGTTCGATGATGCCTACCGCCAGCGTGCGCGCCTGGCATTGCTGACGGCCAGTGGTGCTGCACCTAAGTGGCAGGTGCAGGGGTTGAAGGCATCCAGCGGCTTGCGCCATTGGCTCGACGGACTCGGCGCGGGTGGCGGCACACCGCTGCTGGCGGCGCTGGGTGAAGCGGCGGTTTGGCTTGGCGTGCGACGAAAGCGTTTTCCAGAGGAGCAGCAACGCTTGCTGGTGGTGACTGATGGCCGGATGAAGGAGTGGCCGTCGTTGCCCGCGCTCGACTGTCCGGGACTGGTGATAGACATCGAGCGTGGTCCGATTCGCCTGGGGCGCAGCAAGGTGCTGGCGGCGCAGTTGCAGTCCGAGTGTCGGCATATCGACGAGCTGCATTGAGACTCAAAGATCGCAGCCTTCGACAGCTTTTACAGGGTTCGCCATTAATGCCGGTTGAAGCGCAGGAATCGGATTACGCATCAGCGTGCCCACCACCAGCGCCCCCAGCAATCCCGCCAAGCCCGCAACCCATAGCAAGAGACTGAAGCCACCCACGAATGCCGTTCGTGCCATGGGCTCGACCACCGGCTGCGCAGCCTCCGGCAACAGACTCAGTGCCGCCGGCATGTCACCGGCTACCACTCGCGACGCGATACCCTGGCTGTGTTCGAGCCATTGCCCGCCCTGTGCCGCCAGACTTTCGTACAGCAACCGTTCGCTATGCCCCGACAGCAACGCGCCATACACGCCGATGGCCAGCATCACCGCACTGAAGCGCATGGTCGTACTCATACCCGAGGCCATGCCGGTACGCTCCCGGGGCACACAGGCCATGATATTTTTTTGCGTATCGCCATTGAGCAACCCGGCACCGGCACCCGTGACTGCAATCGCCAGGGCGAAGGGTAGGTATCCGCCGCTATTGACCGCCCAGGCGCTGAGCAAATTGCCGCTGCCCACAAGGGACAGTCCGATGGCCATCATGTTCGCGGGCGTAACGCGTCCCGCCAGCCGTGCACCAATGCGCGGGAAGATAAGCATGGTCACAGCAAACGGCAGCATGCCCAGCCCCGCGGAAATGGCGGTAAAACCCAGACCGTTCTGCAAGTAGAACGGCAGCAGGGTCATCATCACCTGGGCGCACGCGGCGTAGGCAAACATACCGAGCAACGCGCCGATGAACCGTGGGTGACGGAACAGTTGCAGGTCGATCATCGGCCGCTGCTGCAGACGCTCGATCAACACGAACAACCCGAGCAACAGGACGCCGCCCACCAGGCGGGCGTAGGTCATGGGGGTGTTCCAGCCGATGCGGTTGGCCTCGATCAGGCCCCAGACCAGGCACAGCAAGCTGGCGCTGAAGGCGAGGCTGCCCCACGGATCGAGACGCGCGGCCTGGGCGTCGCGGGACTCCGGCACCGCGCGCCAGACCATGAACATCAGGAACAGGCCGATCGGCAGGTTGAGGTAGAAAATCCAGCGCCAGCCCACGTACTCGGCGATCAACCCGCCCAGGGTCGGCGCCGCCGTCATGGCCACACCCATGCAACCGCCCCAGAATGCCCAGGCCTTGGCCCGTTCGACTTCATCGTGGAAGGAGTGGCCGATAGAGGCGAGCGCCGAGGTCAACAACAGCGCCGCGCCGACGCCCTTGATCGCGCGGGCAATGTCGAGAAACAGTGCATTCGGTGCGGCGCCGCAGCCGACTGAGGCCAGAATGAAAATACCCAGCCCCCACATCAGGGTTTTCTGTCGGCCGAAACGGTCCGTCAGGCTGCCTGCGGGCAACAGCAACGCGGCGAACGCCAGCATGTAGGCACTGATCACCCATTCGATGTCAGCGAAATTCGCCCCCAGGTCCCGGGCGATGCTGGGCAAGGTAACGGCGACGATGTTGGTGTCCAGCACGATCAGCGAGCACACCGCGCTGGCGGTTAACAAGGTCAGGCGCGGGCTCACCGGGGGTTTGACGGACATGGCAGGGGTTCTCTACTGTGAGGTTCCGTGCAGCTTATCGCTGGCTGGCGATGCCTTTGTTAGGCGCGCACCGTGACTTCATTACCTTTGAGCTAACGCACCGATGGACATTCGCCATTTTCGCTACTTCCTCGCTGTCGCCCGGCACCGCAACTTCACCCGCGCCGCCGAACAACTGGGCATCGCACCGCCGACCCTGACCCGGCAAATCCAGGACATGGAAGCGGAGTTGGGCGCGCGCCTGTTCCTGCGTCAGGTCCGGGACGTCAGCCTGACCGAGGCCGGCGCGGCGCTGGTGACAGAGGCCGAGGCCACCGTACGGCAATTCGAATCGGCGCAGCGCAATGCCCAGCGTGCCGGTCGTGGCGATATCGGCCACATCGAATTGGGTTATGTCGCGTCGGCGGTGTATTCGGGGTTATTGCAAAAACAGGTGCAGGGTTTTGCCGGCCAATACCCGGATGTCAGCCTCAATGTGCGGGAAAGCCCCATGGCCAGCCTGGCGAACATGATCCTCGAAGGACGTTTCGATCTGGGCTACATCCGTTGCCCGTTGACGTTGCCCGAGGGTGTCGACAGTGTGCGCCTGATCGATGAAGGCTTTGTCCTGGCACTGTCGGTGGACTCATGGCTGAATCGCTTGCCGGTGATCAATTCGGCGCATTTGCACAACGAAAACTTCATTCTTCCGGAGCAGGTCGTCGGTACGTTGCATGTCGCCACCCAGGGCGCTTTCGTGCCGAAACTGGGTGCTCAGCCGGGTGGGTTGGTGGCTGTGATTGCCCTGGTTTCCCTTGGGCAAGGCGTGGCAGTGGTGCCGGAGTCTGTGGTGGGGCATGTCAGCTTGCCGAATGTGGTGTATCGGCCGATCCAGGATTGCAATGCGTCGTCGTGGCTGGCGTTGGTTCATCGGCGGTTCGAGAAATCACCGGCGGTGCTCAGGTATGTCGAATGGATCAAAAAATCGGGATAACCTGGGATCTTTTGCTCTTCTACAGATCTTGAAATGATTTCCAGCTGTAGGAACTGTCGCTATCGCCTGTACGATTCAAGTCCTTTTTCTCTTTCCAGGACTTGCATGAACGCCCTTACGGAGCCCCCCGATTATCCTTTCCCCTCGCGCCTGAGCGCGGCCTTGATGCACGCGAAACACCCGGTCTTCTGGCGTTCCGATCTCCCTGTCATTGCAGTTCCCCGGCCTCTGCGCCGTGCCTTGCCGTGCCCGGCATTCTGAATTCACTGAAGAGATCGAGACATTTTCATGGAATGGTTAGCTGACCCCACCGCATGGCTGGGCTTGTTGACGTTGATTGTGCTGGAGTTGGTGCTGGGCATCGACAACCTGGTGTTCATCGCGATCCTGGCGGACAAATTGCCGCCCGAACAGCGCGACCGCGCACGGATCATCGGCCTGTCCCTGGCGTTGCTGATGCGCCTGGGCCTGCTGGCGAGTATTTCCTGGCTGGTGACTCTGACCCAGCCGCTGTTCGAGGTGTTCGACAAGAGCTTTTCGGGTCGTGACTTGATCATGCTGTTTGGCGGTGTGTTCCTGTTGTTCAAGGCGACCATGGAGCTGCACGAACGGCTCGAAGGCCACGTCGGCGAGCGCACGTCCAATACGGCATACGCCTTGTTCTGGCCCATCGTGGCGCAAATCGTGGTGCTCGACGCAGTGTTCTCCCTCGATGCGGTGATTACCGCTGTGGGCATGGTCGACGAATTGTCGGTGATGATGATCGCCGTGATCATTTCCATCGGCCTGATGATCGTTGCCAGCAAGCCGCTGACTCGCTTCGTCAATGCGCACCCCACGGTGATCATGCTGTGCCTGGGCTTTTTGATGATGATCGGTTTCGCCCTGACCGCCGAAGGCCTGGGCTTCCACATTCCCAAGGGCTATCTGTATGCGGCCATCGGCTTCTCGATCCTGATCGAAGTGTTCAACCAGATCGCCCGGGCACGGCGCAAGCGCTCGATGCAGGGCCTGCGACCGATGCGTGAGCGCACCGCCCATGCCGTGATGCGCATGCTCGGCGGGCGCAAACTGGCGGTGGAAGAAGTCGGTGAAGAAATCGCCGACATGCTGGACAACGGCGAAACGCAGAGCGAAGAACTGTTCGACCGTCGTGAACGGGTGATGATTAGTGGCGTTCTGCAACTGGCCGAGCGGCCGATCCGCAGCCTGATGACCGTACGTGCCGACGTCGATCACATCGACCTGGCCGACGACCCGCAGACCATTCGCACGCGTCTAATGCATTCGTCCTACTCGCGTCTACCGCTGATTCGCGATGGCGCGGTGGATGAACCGCTGGGCTTCGTGCACAAGAAGGAGCTGCTCAAGGAATTCCTCGCCGGCAACCAGCCCGATCTTGGACACCTGGCGCGCCAGGCCATCAACCTGCTGGACAGCTATTCGATCCTCAATGCCCTGGAGCAGATGCGCAAGGCGTCGACCCACATCGCATTTGTGGTCAACGAATTCGGTGACTTCGTCGGCGTGCTGACCATGACCGACATCCTCGAGTCGATTGCCGGTGAGCTTCCCGATGCCAGCGAAATCGAAGGCCCGGACGTAGTCGAGGAGAAGGGCGGTTTCGTGGTCAGCGGCGCATTGAACCTGGCACGGTTGCGTCAACGCACCGGATTCGCGGCAGAACCGACCGACGACTACCAAACCCTGGCCGGCCTGGTGGTAAGCCTGCTGGATCGACTGCCGATGATCGGTGACAGCCACGAGTGGGAAGGCTGGCGATTGACCGTCATGTCAGTTAAAGAGCGGCGGGTGACGCGGGTGTTTTTGGCGCGGATGGGCGGGTGATTTTACCCCCGGCCTGAGGGGCCTTCGCGAGCAGGGAAACGCATCCCGGTGGGATGCGAACCTGCTTGCGAAGCGGCGTGCATGAATTTTCTGATTTAAAACACTTTTCAATCTCCCACTACATTCCGTTCACGACCTGTGGCACACTTTCTGTCGTCTATTCCGCTATTGCATACCTAGTTCCGTTATAGCGGAATCATTTGGGCCTTCAAGGTCTCGGAGAAGATCGTTTTTTGACTCTGATTCTTCGTTTTTCAATCAGGAGAACCCCCCATGAGCATTACTCGTTACGGCACCGGCAGCACCGCCGCTGGCGGCCAGCCGCGTCCTTTTGCCCGCGCCGTTGAAGCCGATGGCTGGCTGCACGTTTCCGGGCAGGTGCCGGCGGTGGAGGGCGAGATCATTGTTGGCGGCATCGTCGAGCAGACGCACCAGACCATGAAGAACCTGATCGCGATTCTCCAGGAGGCGGGTTTTAGCCTGGAAGATGTGGTGCGTGTCGGGGTGTGGCTGGAAGATCCGCGGGATTTCACCAGTTTCAACAAGGTCTTCTCTGAGTATTTCAAACCTGAACACGCACCGGCCCGGGCCTGTGTGCAGGCGAACATGATGGTCGACTGCAAGGTCGAGATCGATTGCATCGCGTACAAGAAAAAGGCCTGAACCCGAGCACTGATCGTTCCCACGCGGAGCGTTGGAACGATCAATCATGCAGGGCGAATTTGAATGGGAACCACTGACATGAGCGAAGACACCATCAAGCGCCGGGCTCGCGGCCTGGACCGGGCGTTCGATATCCTCGATTTTCTCAAGGAGATCGGCCAGCCCCTGCGTCCGAACGACATCGCCAACGGCATCGGCAGCCCGAAATCCACGGTCTACGAGCTGGTGGCCTCGTTGTTGGAACGGCGGATCCTGGAGCCGGTGGGCAAGGACGGTCATGTCTATCTCGGCCGCCAGCTGTATTTCCTCGGCCAGGCGCACCTGCGCCATTTCGACCTGACCCGCGAAGCCGATCGAGCGCTGCAGGAAATCGTCAGCCAGACCCACGAAACGGCGCAGATGTGCCTGCTCAACGGACGCAAATACACCGTGGCGTTGATGAAGGAGGGCGAGCGGCATTTCCGCATTTCCTCGGACATTGGCGAGAACGCGCCCATCCCCTGGACGGCGTCGGGGCGCCTGTTGCTGGCGCACCTGAGTGACGCGCAAATCGTCGACCTGATCGACCACGACGACTTCATCCTGCCCAACGGCGAACGTTTGCCGCTGGAACAGTTTCTCAAGGAAATCCGTCAGGCCGGCATCGATGGCTTTTTCTCCTTCGACAGCGTGGCCGACACCTTTACCCATTGCTTCGCCGCCCCGGTCAAAGGCCCCGATGGCGTGGCCATTGCCACCCTGTGCATCGTCGCCCCACGGGCCGATGCCAAGACCCATTACAGCGATTACCGCCGGGTGCTGATCGATAGCGCCAACAGCCTGGCCCGTCGCATCAACGAATGACAGCGGCTGCCCGCGGCCGCGAATGTAAGGAGTTCGACCATGTCTTCTGCCAAGAATATTGCCGCCGTGGAAAAGGGCTTTGCCCACACGGGCGCCCACCTGGTGCGTGACGTCAGCCTGCCCGCGCTGGTGCTGCATCGCGAAGCGCTGGAACACAACATTCGCTGGATGCAGGACTTTGTCAGCAACAGCGGCGCGCAGCTTGCGCCCCACGGCAAGACCAGCATGACCCCGGCGCTGTTCCGCCGGCAGCTGGACGCCGGTGCCTGGGGCATCACCCTGGCCAGCGCCACGCAAACCCGTGCGGCCTATGCCCACGGCGTGCACCGGGTACTGATGGCCAACCAGTTGGTCGGCACCCCGAACATGGCGTTGATTGCCGATCTTCTGGCTGATCCGAATTTTGACTTCTATTGCATGGTCGATCACCCGGACAACGTCGCCGACCTCGGCGCCTATTTCGCTTCACGGGGTGTGCGCCTGAACGTGATGATCGAGTACGGCGTGGTCGGCGGTCGTTGCGGTTGCCGCAGCGAACAGCAAGTGCTGGACCTGGCCAAGGCCATCGCCGCACAACCGGCCTTGGCGCTGACCGGAATCGAGGGGTATGAAGGGGTGATCCACGGTGACCACGCGGTGAGTGGTATCCGCGCTTTCGCCGGCTCCCTGGTGCGTCTGGCCGTGCAGTTGCAGGACAGCGGCGCCTTCGCGAATGCCAAGCCGATCATCACCGCTTCAGGTTCGGCCTGGTATGACTTGATTGCCGAAGAGTTCGAGGCGCAGAACGCTGGCGGGCGCTTCCTCAGCGTCTTGCGTCCGGGCAGCTATGTGGCCCACGACCATGGCATCTACAAGGAAGCGCAATGCTGCGTGCTCGACCGCCGCAGCGATCTGCAGGAAGGCCTGCGCCCGGCGCTGGAGGTCTGGGCTCACGTGCAGTCGTTGCCGGAGCCAGGCTTTGCGGTGATTGCCCTGGGCAAGCGCGACGTGGCCTATGACGCCGGCTTGCCGGTGCCGTTGCTGCGCTACCGGGCCGGAGTAGTGCCGGCCAGGGGCGATGACGTGAGCACCTGCAAGGTGACCGCCGTGATGGATCAGCATGCCTTCATGACGGTGGCACCGGAGGTTGATTTGCGTGTGGGCGACATCATTTCGTTCGGCACTTCGCACCCGTGCCTGACGTTCGACAAGTGGCGCGTGGGTTGTCTGGTGGATGAGCAATTGCACGTCGTCGAGACCATGGAGACCTGTTTCTAACAGGTTTGAGACCGCGGCGCGGCCTTCGCTGTAGGAGCGAGGCTTGCCCGCGAAGGCGTCCGCCCAGACAACAAAGAAACCCCAGAGACCCCACGACATGAACACCATCAACACCCTGGGCCCCAACACCCCACGCATCGCCCTGATCGGCGAATGCATGATCGAGTTGCAACACCGCGCCGACGGCAGTCTGCAACAGAGTTTCGGCGGCGATACCTTGAACACCGCGGTCTACCTGTCCCGGGAGCTTGGCGCGGCGGGATCGGTGGATTACGTCACCGCCCTGGGCGATGACAGTTTCAGCGATGCCATGTGCCAGAGTTGGGCAGCCGAAAACATTGGCCTGAGCAAGGTCCAGCGCTTGCCCGACCGCTTGCCTGGGCTGTATTGCATCCAGACCGACGCGGCCGGCGAGCGGCGTTTTCTCTATTGGCGCAATGAAGCGGCGGTACGTGACTGCTTCACCACCCCGGCCGCCGCGCCGATCCTGGCCGCGCTGCCGAACTACGATGTGTTGTACTTCAGCGGCATCACCCTCGCGGTGTTGGGTGTACAAGGTCGGGAAAAATTATTGGAAACCCTGATCGAAGCCCGCCAGCGCGATGCGCGGATCGTCTTCGACAATAACTACCGACCGCGTTTGTGGGCTTCGGTGGAGGACGCGCGGGTGGCTTACCGCAAGGTCCTGCCCTATGTCGACCTGGCACTGCTGACCGTCGATGACGAGCAGGCGCTGTTCCATTTCGCTGATTGCGAGGCGGTGTTTGCAGCGTACGAGCAGATCGGCACGCCTGAAGTGGTGCTCAAGCGCGGTGCCGAGGCCTGTCTGATTCGTTGTGCCGGCGAGTCATTCGAAGTGCCGGCGCTGAAGGTCGAGCGGGTGGTGGATACCACGGCGGCGGGGGATTCGTTCAGTGCGGCGTACCTGGCCTCGCGGCTCAAGGGGGCGAGCCCGGTCGAGGCGGCTGAGGCGGGGCATCGGTTGGCGAGCCAGGTGATCCAGGTGCCGGGGGCACTGATTCCGAAGTAAGTGTTGGATGGCCGCTGGCTGCGCCATCGGTTCGCTGGCAAGCCAGCTCCTACAGGTCGAGACCCTAAAGCCAACTATCAATCCCGGTAAAACACCTGCACCAGGTGATAGCCAAATTTGCTCTTGATCGGCCCATGTACCACCCGCAGCGCTTTCTTGAAGATCACCGCATCGATCGCCCCGACCATCTGGCCCGGCCGCACTTCACCCAGGTCGCCGCCGCGTTTACCGGACGGGCAGGTGGAGTACTTCTTGGCCAGCACATCGAAGGCTTCGCCCTTGGCGATGCGTTGCTTGAGTTGCTCGGCTTCTTCCGAGGTTTTCACCAGGATATGGCGGGCTTGAGCTTTCATGGGGCAGATACCTTGTTACGGTAGTGGCAGCGAGGGGGCGCGATTATGCCCCAACTCACTGCGGTTGACCGATCATCGTGCGAATCTTGTTGGCCAGCAGATCAATCGAGAACGGTTTGGCCACCATGTCCATGCCTTCTTCGAGAAAACCTTGGCGTTCGGCCGCCATTTGCGCATACCCGGTCATGAACAGCACTTTCAGTTCCGGGCGATGCTGACGCGCGATCTCCGCCAGTTGTCGTCCATTCATCCCGGGCAGCCCGACGTCGGTGACCAGCAGATCCACCCGCAAGTCGGATTCCAGCAAGGGCAAGGCCATCTTCGCGTCTTCGGCTTCATAGGCGTGATAACCCAGCTCCTTGAGCAGATCGGTGACCAGCATCCGTACCGCCGGATCGTCTTCCACCAGCACCACGGTTTCGCCGGCAATCGCCGACGGTGCTTCGCTGACCACGGGCGACAGTACATCCTGCGGCTCGATGCCGCGTAGTCGCGGCAAGTACAGGCGCACGCTGGTGCCCTGCCCGGGCAGGCTGAACAGGGTCACGTGGCCACCGGACTGCTGGGCGAAACCGTAGATCATCGACAAGCCCAACCCGGTGCCCTGGCCAATGGGTTTGGTGGTGAAGAACGGGTCGAATGCCTTGGCCAAAACCTTGGGTGTCATGCCAGTGCCGTTGTCGCTGACCGCGATCATCAGGTATTCCCCGGCCTTGACCGGTTCCAGGGTGGTGATATCACTGCCGTCGAGGTAGACATTGGCGGTTTCGATGCACATCTGGCCACCCTCGGGCATGGCGTCCCGGGCGTTGATCACCAGGTTGAGCAGGGCGTTTTCCAGTTGACTGACGTCGGTGCTGACCGGCCAGGCATCTTCGGCCAGTTGCAGCTTGAGTTCGATGTGGTCGCCCTTGGTCCGGCTGAGCAAGTCTTCCAGGGAGTGGATCAGGTCGTTGGCGTTCAGCGTCTTGCGATCCAGCGACTGACGCCTCGAGAACGCCAGCAGCCGATGGGTGAGGGCGGCGGCGCGGTTGGCCGAGGACACCGCGGCCTCGCTGAAACGGGTGATTTCGGCGGCGCGGCCGTCGGCAATGTAGCGTTGCATCAGGTCCAGGCTGCCGATGATTCCAGTGAGCATGTTGTTGAAGTCATGGGCGATGCCGCCGGTGAGCTGGCCCAGCGCTTCCATCTTCTGCGCATGCCGCAGGGCTTCTTCGGCGCGCTCGCGTTCGAACATCTCGCTGAGCAGTTTTTCATTGGCCTCGGCCAATTGTCGGGTACGGGCGCTTACCCGTTCTTCGAGGGTTTCGTTGAGGTTGCGCAGGGCTTCCTCGGTCTGTTTACGCTCGGTTTCGTCAATGACGAAGATGTAGAAACCATTCACCGCGCCATCCGCGCCGTGACGCGGCAGGTAATTCATCAGCGCCTGGCGGATGCTGCCGTCGCGGTGCGGGGTGCTGATGCTGAAGCAGCAGGGCTTGCCGGCCAAGGCCTGGGCGATGTGCTCGGCGCGCAAGGCGTAGGCCTCATCACCCAGCACTTCGCGTATGGTGCGGCCGTAGAGTTCCTGGGGCGTCAGGCCATACCAGTCCAGGTAGGCGGCGTTGTTCAGGCGAAAGCGTTCCTCGCGATCGACGTAGCTGATCAGGATCGGCATGGCATTGATGATCAACTGCAACTCGGTCTGGCTCTGGCGCAAGGCCTGCTCGGTGTTTTTGCGATCGGTCAGGTCGAGGGCGGCGCCGAGAAAACGGATTGGCCGTCCATGGTGATCCTTGTAGCAGCGTCCGCGGGCGAACACCCAGCGCAACTGGCCATCAGGCTGCAGCAGGCGGTATTCCTCGGCGTATTCGCTGCCGTGGGTGATGCAATGCTTGATGCTGCGTGCGATCAGGGCGCGGTCTTCGGGGTGGACGCCGTGCAGGTATTCGCTGATCGGCAACTGGCCGGACAGGGCCGGCTCGACGCCGTGCAATTGGGCGAAGTGAGCGTCGGCGATGAAACGGTCCTGACTGATGTCCCAATCCCAGGTGCCGACCGCGTCGGTGGCGGCGAGGGCCAGTTGCAGGCGTTCTTCGGTGTCTTGCTGGGCCTTGAGGCTCGCGGCGGAACGCTGTTCCAGCTCGAGGGCGATGCGCCGGCGTTCGTTGGTTTCGATGGCGGTGACCAGGATCCCGGCGACCTGGGCGTTTTCATCGCGGATAGGGCTGTAGGTCAGGTCAAGCCAGAAGTCGGAATCGATACCGTCGCGCTGCAGGGTAAAGCGCTGTTCGCTGTAGGTTCGCACCTGGCCTTGTAGGACTGCGCTGTAAATCGGGTCGGTAAAGTCCTTTAATTCGGGCCAGATCAGGTGGGTTGGCTGTCCGAAAGCGTGCGGATGCTTGCTGCCGGCCAGCAGTGCAAAGCCGTCGTTGTAGATCTGCGTCAGCTGCGGCCCCCAGAGCAGCAGCATCGGCATTGGCGAATGAATCACGATGTCCACGGCGGTACGCAGGCTCTGTGGCCAGGTGCCAGCAGCGCCCAGGGGGCTGTTTGCCCAGTCGAGTCTGGCAATCAAGGCCTGGGCATCGCTGCCGGTCGGTGATGCGTTCATCAAGATGTCCTGCACAAAAGTCGGTGTGGCGACGTCAACTATCCTTGCAGGGCAGTAGACGCTGGATGACCTGCTTCAGGTCATTTTTTAACATTGAATGCTTCGTAGGTGCTTTTTGCCATGGAAATCGACGCGTTGTTAAGCCGCCTGGCCAGCCAGGATGGCTCTGATCTCTACCTGTCCACCGGTGCGCCGCCCAGTGCGCGATTCGACGGAGTGCTCACCGCCCTGACGGACCGACCGTTCAAGCCGGGAGAAATCGCGACGATTGCGGCGTCCATCATGGACGTCGAACAGCGCCTTGAGTTCGATCGGGAGCTGGAAATGAACCTGGCGATCTCCCAGGCCGGGATCGGACGCTTTCGGGTGAATATTTTCAAGCAACGTAACGATGTGTCGATGGTCGTGCGCAACATCAAGCTCGACATTCCACGCTTCGAAGACCTCAAGCTGCCCTCGGTGCTGCTTGACACGGTGATGCTCAAGCAAGGACTGATGCTGTTCGTCGGCGCGACCGATTCGGGCAAGTCTACCTCGCTGGCGGCGTTGATCGACTACCGCAATCGTCACGGCAGCGGTCACATCGTCACCATCGAAGACCCGATCGAGTACATCCACCGGCACCAGAGATCGATCATCAGCCAGCGCGAGGTCGGTGTCGACACCCGCAGTTTTCATGCTGCCTTGAAAAACACCCTGCGCCAGGCGCCGGATGTGGTGTTGATCGGCGAGATCCGCGACCGCGAAACCATGGAGCATGCCCTGGCGTTTGCCGATTCCGGGCATTTGGTGATTTCCACGCTGCATGCCCACAACGCCAGCCAGGCGCTCGACCGCATTATCAATTTTTTCCCCGAAGAGCGACGGGGTCAACTGCTTAACGACCTGGGCAATAACCTCAAGGCGTTTGTGTCGCAGCGCCTGGTACGTAGCGTTGATGGCCTGCGGCGTGCCGCGGTAGAGGTGCTGCTGGGGACTCCGACCGTTGGCGACCTGATCCGGCGTAATGAGTTTTGCGAGTTGAAAGGGGTGATGGAGAAGTCGGCGGCGCTGGGGATGCAGACGTTTGATGCTGCGCTCTATGCGCTGGTGCTTGAAGGGGTGATTGATGAGGATGAAGCATTGAAGCATGCGGATTCTGTGAACAATTTACGCTTGCGGTTGAAGTTGCATGCCAACACAACGCCAGGCTCTGCACCATCGTCAGGCGACTGGGGCTTGATGGATTGACGCACGCCCCCTGTAGGAGCTGGCTTGCCAGCGAAGGGCTCAATGAGAACAGTGCAAGTCTCAAGGGCCCCTTCGCTGGCGAGCCAGCTCCTACAAGGTGGTGTCAGTCCTGGAGTTCGGGGCGATCGCGGAACTGCTCGAGCGCCTCGGGGTTGGCCAGCGCATCGGTGTTTTTCACCTTCTGCCCATGCACCACATTGCGCACCGCCAACTCGACGATTTTGCCGCTGATGGTGCGGGGAATGTCGGTCACCGCGACAATCTTCGCCGGGACATGCCGCGGCGTGGTGTTGGCACGAATGACCTGGCGGATCTGCTGCTGCAGCGCATCATCCAGTTCCACGCCCTCGCGCAAACGTACAAACAGCACCACCCGCACGTCGTCCTGCCATTGCTGACCAATGGCCACGCTGTCGAGCACCTGCGGAATTTTCTCCACTTGCCGATAGATTTCCGCCGTGCCGATACGCACGCCACCCGGATTGAGCACGGCGTCGGAGCGCCCATGGATCATCATCGCGCCATGGGGCAGTTGTTCGGCGTAGTCGCCCTGGGCCCAGACACCGGGAAATTGACTGAAGTAGGACGCCTTGAGCTTTGCGCCATCGGGGTCGTTCCACAGGCCAATCGGCATCGCCGGGAAGTGCCGCGTACACACCAGTTCGCCCTTTTCGCCAATGACCGCCCGGCCCTCGTCATTCCACACCTGCACGGCCATGCCCAGGCTCTTGCCCTGTATTTCGCCACGGCGCACCGGCTGCCAGGGGTTGCCGTTGACAAAACACGAGACGATGTCGGTGCCGCCCGACATCGAGGCCAGGCACAGGTCGGCCTTGAAATCGCGATAGACGTAGTCGTAGCTCTGGGGCGACAGCGCGGAGCCGGTGCAGAGCAAAGTCTTGAGACTGCCCAGGTCATGGCTTTGCCCGGGGTTCACGCCGCTGCTTTGCAGGGTGGCGAGGTACTTGGGGCTGGTGCCGAACACCGTGATGCGCTCGTCGTCGATCAGGTCGATCAAGCGTTGGGCATCCGGTTGGAACGGCGAGCCGTCGTACAGCACCACGGCGCTGCCCACCGCCAGGGCCGAGACCAGCCAGTTCCACATCATCCAGCCGCAGGTGGTGTAGTAGAACAGGCGATCGCCAGGGCCGAGATCGCAATGCAGGCCGTGTTCCTTGACGTGCTGCAGCAGCACGCCGCCGGTGCTGTGGATGATGCATTTGGGCACCCCGGTGGTGCCGCTGGAGTAGAGGATGTACAGCGGATGGTCGAAAGGCACCGCAACGAAATCAGGGTCGCCACCAGGATCATAGAAATCGTCCCAGAGTGTGACGTTGGCCTGGGTACGGAAATCTTCGATGTGTGTTTCGGGCCGCGCGTAAGGCACGATCACCAGCTGCTGCAATGACGGCAGGCGTTCGAGGATTTCGTTGACCTTGGCACTCTGGTCGATCTCCTTGCCGGCGTAACGATAGCCGGCGCAGGTGACCAGTACTTTCGGTTCGATCTGGCCAAAACGGTCGATCACCCCTTGGGTGCCGAAGTCTGGCGACGAGCAGGACCAGATGGCCCCCAGGCTGGTGGTGGCGAGCATGGCCACCAGGGTTTGCCAGGTGTTGGGCATGCACGCCGCCACCCGGTCGCCAAGGCCGACACCGGCCGCGATCAAGCCATTCTGAAAGCCGGCGACATGCTCTGCCAATTCGGCCCAGGTCAAGTGTTCACGCTGGCCGTTTTCAGCCACGGCCACCACTGCCACGGCATCGTCGCGACGACTGAGCAGGTGTTCGGCGAAATTCAGGGTAGCGCCTGGGAACCACTGGGCACTGGGCATCTGCGGGCCTTCGAGCAGCACCGCGTCGGGTTGCTCATGGAAGCGGATATCGAAGAAGTCGACAATGGCCTGCCAGAAGTCCGGGCGCTGATCGATCGACCATTGGTGCAGGGCGGGGTAGTCGTCGATGTGCAGGTGGTGCCGTTGATTGACGAAGCGCCGAAACGCCTCCATGCGGGTCTTGCCGATGCGTTCGGGGGTGGGTTGCCACAGTACTTCGGACATGATGTGCCTCTTCTTGTAGTCAGAGCGTGGGAACGATCATCTGTGGGTTATTGCGCCAACCACCCACCATCGATATTCCACGCCGCGCCACGCACCTGGCTGCCAGCCTCGCTGCACAAAAACAGCACCAGTTCACCCAGCTGCGGCGGCGTCACGAACTCCAGCGACGGCTGCTTCTCGGCCAGCAGGTCATGCTGCGCCTGCTGCGGATCGATGCCCTTGGCGGCGCGATCGTCGATCTGCTTCTGCACCAGTGGCGTCAACACCCAGCCCGGGCAAATGGCATTGCAGGTGATGTTGCTGGTGGCCGTTTCCAGGGCGACGACCTTGGTCAGCCCTATCACACCGTGCTTGGCGGCGACGTAAGCGGCCTTGCCCGTCGAACCCACCAGGCCATGCACCGAGGCGATGTTGATCACCCGGCCCCAGCCCTTGGCGCGCATGCCCGGCAGGGCAAGGCGGGTGCTGTGGAACACCGAGGACAAATTGATGGCGATGATCGAGTCCCAGCGTTCCACCGGGAACTCGTCCACGGGGGCCACATGCTGGATGCCGGCGTTGTTGACCAAAATGTCTACGCCGCCGAATTCGCGCTCGGCGTAGGCGATCATGTCGGCGATCTGCGCCGGGTCGCTGACGTCGGCCGGATGATGCCCAACCTTGCCGCCGAACAGCTCCACCTCGGCTATCACTTTGGATGCATCGCCGAATCCGTTGAGAATCAGGTTGGCGCCAGCCTTGGCCAGGCTCAGGGCGATCCCCAAGCCAATGCCGCTGGTGGAACCGGTAACCAATGCGGTCTTGCCCGAAAGAGTCGTCATCAATACCTCACACAATGCCAGTGGCGTAGAAAGTGCCGATCACTACGAAAACCGCCAGGGTCTTGATCAGCGTAATACAGAAAATGTCTTTGTAGGCTTCGCGGTGGGTCAGGCCGGTCACCGCCAGCAAGGTAATCACCGCGCCGTTGTGCGGCAGGGTGTCCATGCCACCACTGGCCATGGCCGCTACCCGGTGCAGGACTTCCAGAGGGATGTTGGCGGCATGGGCCGCTGCGATAAAGTCATTGGCCATGGCCGCGAGCGCAATGCTCATGCCGCCGGACGCTGAACCTGTGATGCCCGCCAGCAGGGTCACGGTGATTGCTTCGTTGACCAGCGGGTTAGGGATGCTTTTGAGCCAGTCGGCCAGAACCAGAAAGCCTGGCAACGACGCTATCACCGCACCAAAACCGTATTCCGACGCCGTGTTCATCGCTGCCAGCAATGAACCGCTGACCGCACTTCGGCTGCCTTCGGCCAACTTGCCGCGAATCGCCTGGAAGCCGAACACCAGCACCATAATGATGCCGACCAGCAATGCAGCCTGAACGGCCCAGATCGCCGTGAGCTTGGCGATTTCGGTGGTCACCGGCGCAGCCATGCCCGGCAGCGCGAGGCTGTGGGTCTTGCCGTACCACTGTGGAATCCACTGGGTGAACAACAGGTTCATGATGCCCACGGCCAACAGCGGCGACAGTGCGATCCACGGATTGGGAAGTTTGATGTCGGCAGCGGTTTGCGGCTCGTTGCGCAGGTCGGTGCCATAGCCTTCGCCGCTTAGCTGAGCCTTGTTGCGCTGGCGCTGCAGAAACAGCATGCCAGCGCAGACCACGAAGATCGAGCCGATCAAACCCAGCCAGGGCGCGGCCCAGGCGGTGGTGTTGAAGAAGGTGCTGGGGATGATGTTCTGGATCTGTGGGGTGCCGGGCAGTGCGTCCATGGTGAACGAGAAGGCGCCGAGTGCGATGGTCGCCGGGATCAGGCGCTTGGGAATGTTGCTCTGGCGGAACATCTCTGCGGCAAACGGATAGACCGCGAACACCACCACGAACAACGAAACGCCACCGTACGTCAGCAGGGCGCAGACCAGCACGATCACCAGCATCGCCTGGCGGGTGCCGAGCACGCGAATGGCTGCCGCGACGATGGAGCGCGAGAAACCGGACAACTCGATGAGTTTGCCGAACACCGCGCCCAACAGGAATACCGGGAAATACAGTTTGATGAAACCGACCATTTTCTCCATGAACACCCCGGTGAAGGCGGGGGCGACGGCAGAAGGATCGGTGAACAGGACGGCGCCGAGGGCGGCAATCGGGGCAAAAAGGATAACGCTGTAGCCACGGTAAGCAGCCAGCATCAGCAACGCGAGGGCTGCCAAGGCAATGATCACACTCATGGTGTGTCTCCTGGATTGTTATTTTTGTATGGGTGAAACGTTGTAGGAGACGGCATCAGCGAGTTTCGTGCCAGATGCGTAAGTTATTGAAATATATGGATATATCTATTGGTGGTGTGTTGGGAATGATCGAGTTGTCTCTATTTTGAGACTTTCGTTACCCGTAATGGCCTCTTCGCGGGCAAGCCCGCTCCCACAGGGTTTATTGAATAGTCCGAAAAAACGCGGTTACTGTGGGAGCGGGCTTGCCCGCGATAGGGCCATGTCTATCAATGGAGATTGATATCTCTTTATGGAGACTCCGCAATCCCCAACGCCACCATCTTCTTGTACAAGGTCGACCGCCCCAACCCCAACCGCGCCGCCGCTTCAATCACCTTGCCCCCGCATTGCGCCAAGGCCGCTTCAATCAATTGCCGATCAAAGCGCGCGCGCGCGGCACTGAACGTCTCATGCTCCAGCACTTCGACAGGCAACGGCGCCACGCGCTCTATCGGAGTAAAAGTCCCGATCGCAGCACGGATATCCGCCACCGTCAGGCGCAAATCATCACTGAGTAATGCCGCCCGCTCCAGCACGTTGCGCAGTTCCCGAATGTTCCCCGGCCAGGCGTGTTGACCCAGGAGTGCCAGCGCTTCGCTGTTCAGTTCGTGCTGGCTGCGCAACTCTTCAAGAATCGCTTCACTGAGGGCGGGCAGGTCGTCGAGACGCTCGCGCAGCGGTGGCACCTGGATCGGCAGAACGTTGAGGCGGTAGTACAGGTCGGCGCGAAACTCGCCACGCTTGATCGCCGCTTCAAGGTCGGTCGAGGTCGCGGCGATCACCCGCACATCGCTCTGGATCACCTCGTTGGAGCCCACCGGTTCGAATTCCTTTTCCTGCAGCACCCGCAATAACTTGCTTTGCAGAGGCAACGGCATGTCGCCGATTTCATCGAGGAACAGCGTACCGCCCTGGGCGATCTGCAGTTTGCCGGCGCGGCCTTTGCGGTCGGCGCCGGTATAGGCGCCAGGCGCGGTGCCGAAGAATTCGGCCTCCAGCAGTGATTCCGGGATCGCCGCGCTGTTGATGCTGACAAACGCCTTGTGTGCTCGCGGCGAGGCACTGTGGATGGCCTGTGCCAGCAATTCCTTGCCGGTGCCGGTTTCACCGAGCAGCAACACCGGCGAGTCGGTGCTGGCGCTACGCCGGGCCCGGCGCTTGACTTCCAGGCTGGCGGCGCTGGTGCCGATGAAGTGGGCGAAGTTGTAGCGGGTCTGTCGCGATCGCAGCAGCGAGCGTGTGGAAGCGAGCTCCTGCTGCATGCTCATGTAGCGCTTGAGCATCGGCGACAGGCTACGCAATTCGTCGAACAAGGCAAAGCCGATGGCACCGATGACCTCGCCGCAATCGTCGTGAATCGGCAGGCGCATGACCACCAGCGGTTCCTTGGAGGTGTCCTGCATGTCGAGCAGGATCGGTCGGCCGGTGCGCACCACTTCGCGCAGCAGGCTGCCGGGGATGACGCTTTCACAGGCCTTGCCAATCGCGCCTTCAGCCGATGGCAGGCCAAAACGCTTGGCATAGCGCTCGTTCATCCAGACGATATTGGCGTCGCGGTCGACGATCACCGTGCCTTCACTTGACTGCTCGATGATCTCGAACAGCGAGCGGATCGCCAGCAGGCGCACGCGCTGGTAGTCCTTGAGGCTTTCGGTGGTGTTCATGGGGGCTGATCCTGATTGTGTGTTGCCTGTGCAGGCCCCATCGCGGGCAAGCCCGCTTCCACAGTGTATGGGGGGGGCGCCGAATGTGGGTTAGACACAAAACCTGTGGGAGCGGGCTTGCCCGCGATTGCCGCGACACGGTTTTACGTTGTAAAGCGATTATGCCTGCCCCACATGCGCCGCCGCCAACAGCTCTTTGGTATAGGGATGCTGCGGCGAATCGAACACATCATGGCTGGCGCCGCGTTCGACCACCTTGCCATCCTTGATCACGATCATGTCGTGGGCCAGGGCGCGCACCACCGCCAGGTCATGGCTGATGAACAGGTAGGTCAGCCCGTGCTTTTCCTGGAGCTGACGCAGCAGGGCGACCACCTGCTTTTGCACGGTACGGTCCAGCGCAGAGGTGGGTTCGTCCAGCAGGATCAGCGCGGGCTTGAGTACCAGCGCCCGGGCGATGGCGATGCGCTGGCGCTGGCCACCGGAAAACTCGTGGGGGTAGCGATGCCGGCTTTGCGGGTCGAGCCCGACTTCCTGTAGTGCCCGGATCACTTCGGCGTTGCATTGCTCGGCGTTCAGCTGGCTATGCACCTCCAGGCCTTCGCTGATGATCTGCGCCACGGACATGCGCGGGCTGAGACTGCCGAACGGGTCCTGGAACACCACCTGCATTTTCTTGCGCCACGGTCGCAACTGTTTCTGTGTCAGGCCATCGAGCGCCTGGCCCTGGAAGTGAATAGCGCCCTCGGAGTCCAGCAGGCGCAGGATCGCCTGGCCAAGCGTGGACTTGCCGGAACCTGACTCGCCGACGATGCCCAGGGTCTTGCCGCGCTGGATGCTCAGGCTGATGCCGTCCACGGCCTTGAGGTAAGTCTTGCGCCGGAACAGTCCGCCACCGACGGCGAATTGCACCCGTAGGTCGTGCACTTCCAGGACTTTCTCGCGTTCGTCCCGGGGCAGGGCTTCGCCTTCCGGCTCGGCGTTTAGCAGCACGCAGCTGTAAGGGTGTTTCGGTGCGGTGAACATCGTCTCGCAGGTGGCTTGCTCGACGATTTCCCCGGCCTTCATCACGCAGACGCGCTGGGCAATGCTGCGCACCAGATTGAGATCGTGACTGATCAGCAGCAGCGACATGCCCAGTCTCTGCTGCAGCGACTTGAGCAGCAGCAGGATCTTGCGCTGCACCGTCACGTCCAGCGCGGTGGTCGGTTCATCGGCGATCAACAATTCCGGCTCGCAGGCCAGGGCCATGGCAATCATCACCCGTTGGCGCTGGCCACCGGATAGCTGATGGGGGTACGACTTGAGCCGTTCCTGGGGGTTCTGGATACCCACCAGATGCAGCAACTCAAGAATCCGCGCTTGCGCCGCTTTGCCAGCGAGGCCCTTGTGCACCAGCAAGGTTTCGCCGATCTGCTTCTCGATACTGTGCAACGGGTTCAGGGAGGTCATCGGCTCCTGGAAGATCATCGCAATGCGATTGCCCCGTAGTTCGCGCAATTTACGCGCATCGGCGCCCACCAGTTCCTGGCCGCGATAACGGATGCTGCCGCTCGTGTCGGTGCCGCATTCGGGCAGCAATTGCAGGATCGAGTGAGCCGTCACCGACTTGCCCGAGCCCGACTCGCCCACCAGCGCCAGGCACTCGCCGGGGCGGATGTCCAGGCACAGGTCGCGCACCACGGTCTGGCCGCTGAAGGCGACGCTCAGGTCACGGATTTCGATGAGGTTGGTCATATCAACGGTCCGCTTCATGAACGGGGGTCAAAGGCGTCGCGCAAGGCTTCGCCGATGAACACCAGGAGAGAAAGAATCAACGCCAGGGTGAAAAACGCCGTCAGGCCCAGCCACGGCGCCTGCAGGTTTTGCTTGCCCTGGCCGATCAATTCACCCAGGGAGGCACTGCCGGCCGGCATGCCAAAACCGAGGAAATCCAGCGCGGTGAGGGTCGAGATGGCCCCGGTAAGAATGAACGGCAGGTAGCTCAAGGTCGCATTCATGGCGTTGGGCAGGATATGCCGCACGATCACTTTGCGGTCGGTGAGGCCCAGGGCCCGGGCTGCCTTGACGTATTCCAGATTTCTCCCACGCAGGAATTCGGCGCGCACCACGTCCACCAGGGCCAGCCAGGAAAACAGCGCCATGATCCCCAGCAACCACCAGAAATTCGGCTCGACGAACCCCGAGAGGATGATCAGCAGGTACAGCACCGGCAGCCCGGACCAGACCTCCAGCAGCCGCTGGCCGAGCAAGTCGACCCAGCCGCCGTAATAGCCCTGCAGGGCGCCTGCGGCGATGCCGATCAGCGCGCTGACGAAGGTCAGCATCAAGGCAAACAGGATCGATACCCGTGCGCCGAATATCACCCGCGCCAACACGTCCCGCGCCTGATCGTCGGTGCCCAGCCAGTTCACCTGCGAAGGGGGGCTCGGCGCCGGTTTGTTCAGGTCATAGTTGGGTGTGTCGTCACTGAAGGGGATTGGCGGGAACAACAGCCAGCCACCGTCCTTCTTGATCAGGTTCTGCACATAATCGCTGCGGTAATCGGCCTGGAATGGCAGTTGTCCGCCGAACTCCTGCTCGGTGTAGCGCTTGAGCGCCGGGAAGTACAACGAACCCTGGTAGCTGACCACCAGCGGTTTGTCATTGGCAATCAGCTCGCCACCCAAAGTCAGCAGGAACAGCCCGACAAACAACCACAGCGACCACCAGCCGCGGCGGTTTTTCTTGAAACGCTCGAAGCGGCGTCGGCCTAATGGCGAAAGCTTCAACATCAGGCGTTCCTCGCGGCGAAGTCGATGCGCGGATCGACCAGGGTGTAGCACAGGTCGCCGACCAGTTTTATCAGCAGGCCGAACAGCGTGAAAATGAACAGCGAGCCGAACACCACCGGGTAGTCCCGTGACACGGCCGCTTCGTAGCTCATGCGACCCAGGCCATCGAGGGAAAAAATCACTTCGATCAGCAGGGAGCCGGCAAAAAACACACTGATAAAGGCCTGGGGAATCCCCGACACCACAAGCAACATGGCGTTGCGAAACACGTGGCCGTACAGCACCCGGCGTTCGCTCAGGCCTTTGGCCCGGGCAGTGACCACGTACTGGCGGGTGATTTCGTTGAGGAACGAGTTCTTGGTCAGGATGGTCAAGGTGGCGAAACCGCCGATCACCAGCGCGGTCACCGGCAGTACCAGGTGCCAGAAGTAATCGACGACCTTGCCCAGGGTCGACAGCGACTCGAAGTTGTCCGAGACCAGTCCGCGTACCGGGAACCAGTTCAGTGAGGTGCCGCCGGCGAACACTACGATCAGGAACATGGCGAACAGGAACGCCGGCATGGCATAGCCGATGATGATCGCGGTGCTGCTCCAGACATCGAAATGACTGCCGTGGTGCACGGCCTTGCGAATCCCCAGGGGAATCGACACCAGGTAGGTGATCAGCGTCGCCCAGAGCCCGAGGGAAATGGTGACTGGCATTTTTTCCAGGATCAGGTCAGTGACGGTGGCGCCACGAAAGAAGCTTTTGCCGAAGTCCAGGCGCGCATAGCTGGTGAGCATCAACCACAGGCGTTGCGGTGCCGGTTTGTCGAAGCCGTACTGCTTTTCGATGTCCTTGATCAGCTTCGGATCGAGACCGCGGCTGGCCCGGGAATGGCCCATGGTCTCGCTCGAGCCGCCACCGATGCTGCCCCCGCCAATGCCCTGCAGGTGCGCGATGGCCTGTTCCACCGGGCCACCCGGTGCGGCCTGGACGATGACGAAGTTGACCAGAAGAATGATAACCAGTGTCGGGATGATCAGCAGCAGGCGCCGTACGATATAAGCCCACATCAATGGGGTCCTCCGGGGCTGCCACGACGTATGCGCTCGGCGGTCATCTGCTGGTTGGTCAGCGGCGTGGTGCTCATTTCCCACCAGCTCTCGATGGCTTCGTCATTGCTCGCCTGCACGTTCGGTATGCCGAAGCGATTCCACCACACGGTGGAGCTGCCCGGCGGGTAATAGTTGGGAATCCAGTAATAGTTCCATTGCAGCACGCGGTCGAGCGCATGGGCATAGTGCAGCATGTCGGCCTGGGTGTTGGCGCGGATCAGGCCGTTGATCAGGGTGTCCACCGCCGGGTTCTGCAACACCATGTAGTTGTTGGCGCCGGGATCAAGCGCCGAAGCCGAGCCGAAGTAGTTGATCAGTTCGCCCCCGGGAGAGGTGGTAACCGGATACCCGGTGACAATCATGTCGTAGTCGCGGCTCATCAGGCGATTGACGTACTGCGACGAGTCGATGCGGCGGATGTTCAGGTCGATGCCGATCTGTTTCAGGGTGCGCTTATAGGGCAGGAGCAAGCGGTCCATCCCGTTCTGGCTGACCAGGAAGGTGAAGCTCAGTGGCTCGCCGTCGGCGTTCACCAATTGATCGCCCCGGGGTTTCCACCCGGCCTGTTCGAGCAGGTCCAGGGCTTGCAACTGCTTGTCACGAATCAAGCCGCTGCCATCGGTTTTCGGTGGTTCGAACACTTGGCTGAAGACTTCATCGGGAATCTGCCCGCGCAAGGGTTCCAGGATCGCCAGCTCGGCGGCATCGGGTAACTGCCGGGCGGCCAGGTCGGTATTGGAAAAGTAGCTCTGCTGGCGGATGTACAGGTTGCGCATCATCTGCCGGTTGCTCCATTCGAAATCCCAGAGCATCGCCAGCGCCTGGCGCACCCGGCGATCCTGGAACATCGGTTTTTGCAGGTTGAACACGAAACCCTGGGCCGATTGTGGCGCTTCGGTGGCCAGGTGCGCCTTTTGCAGGCGACCGTCGCTCAGGGCCGGGCTGTCGTAGCCAATGGAGTAGCCGGTGGCGGAAAACTCGCGGTTGTAGTCGTAGGCGCCACCGCGCAATACCTGGCGCGCGACATCGGTATCGCCGAAGTACTCGATGCTGAAACGGTCGAAATTGTAAAGCCCGCGGCTGACCGGCAGATCCTTGCCCCACCAGTCGGGGTTGCGCTCGAAGGTGATGCTGCGTCCCGAATCGATCTTGCCGACTTTGTACGGTCCGCTGCCCAGGGGCGGCTCGTAACCGCCGCCATCGGCGAAATCACGAGTCTTCCACCAGTGTTCGGGAAACACCGGCAAGGTCGCGATGTCCAGCGGCAGGGTGCGGTTTTCGTTGTTCTTGAAGTCGAAGCGCACGATCAATGGCGACTCGACTTCCACGCCCTTGACGTCGGCGAACTGGGTGCGATAGCGCAGGCTGCCCTGGGTCATCAACAGGTCGAAGGTGTAGCGCACGTCCTGGGCCGTGATCGGCGTGCCATCGGCGAATTGCGCCTTGGGGTTGAGGTAGAAGCGCAGGGACAGGCCATCGTCGGAGCGCTCCATTTGCTGCGCCACCAGGCCGTACACCGTGTAAGGTTCGTCCAGCGAGCGCTGCGCCAGGGGGGAGTAGAGCAGGCCATCGATCTGCGTCACGCCGATGCCCTTGTCTATATAAGGCAGGACATGATCGAAATGCCCGATCTCGATCGCCGAACGGCGCATCGTCCCGCCCTTGGGCGCCCGCGGGTTGGTGTAGGCAAAATGACTGAAGCCGGCAGGGTACTTGGCGGGTTCGCCGTATACGGTCAACGCATGTTGCGGTGCGGCATTCACACCAGCGGCGCCCAGGAGCAGAGCCACGGCAGTGAACAACAAAGTCGGGAAAGCCAGTCGCATTGTCAGCCTTAGAGCCGGGAGTCGTTAAGCACAATTTGTACGCTAGCGGCGCGTCCCTCGCCAGCCAAATTACGTATCTGAAATACGACGGCCCACCAAAGGGCGGGCCGTTGCACAGCACATCCAGGCGTCTATCAGTCCTGGCGGCTGGTCACTTCCAGCAGGTGATAGCCGAACTGGGTCTTGACCGGGCCTTGCACCACGTTGATCGGTGCGCTGAAAACCACGGTGTCGAACTCCTTGACCATCTGGCCCGGGCCGAACGAGCCCAGGTCACCGCCCTGGCGGCTGGAAGGGCAGGTGGAGTTGGCTTTGGCGACTTCGGCGAAGTCTGCGCCCGCCTCGATTTGGGCTTTCAGTTCATTGCACTTGGCTTCGCTGGCAACAAGGATGTGACGGGCAGTGGCTTTGGCCATGGGAAAACTCTCCATTCAATGTACGGTAAAGTGCTGAGCCTACCGGATTCAGTGGGGTATTTCTCCTCAAAGTTCCGTTGCCAGCGCTCTGGACGGCAGGTTTGGGTTAAAGACCGGCTTGTTCCAGGCGCTCGGCGTGCTGTACATATAGATCGATAGGGTCGATGCGCCTTTCACTTTGACCACCGACCTGGCGAAGGGTGCCCAGATGATCCAGCGGATAGTCGGAGCGGATGACGGTGCCCAGGTGGGAGCTGTAGCGTCCGACCATGCCATCGTTCTGCAAGGGCTCGGTGGTGAAAAAACGTGACAACGCCCGCAACAGGCCGTGGGACGGATCAAGTGCGTCCAGTACCGCATCCCGCCGCTTTCCCTGCACGATGCCACTCCAGGAGTAATAGCTGACACCATTGACCTGTTCGCTGCCCTGGCCACCCCAGGTCTGCGGCAGGCCTTGCGGGTACTTCTGGTTGAATGCACCCACGCCTTGCGTGGTCAAGGCGTTCAGTGCGGCGACGGCATTTTGCGCAATCCGACGCTTGCCGCTGAGCAACGAAAGAAGGTCGGCGAACAAGGTGGCCACGGTTTCGGCCAGCGTTTCCGGCAGGTGGCCGGGCGTCAATGCCTTGCGCAGCAAGTCGGCCAGTTCCGACCCGTGGTTCGGTCCGCTGACGGACGTTACCGAGGCCACCTTGCCGGGCGCTGTCGCGGCGGCATAACGTGCGGCCAACGCGCCCTGGCTGTGGCCGATCAGATTGACCTTGTGGGCACCGGTCCCCTGCAGTACCCGCTGGATCTGCGCCAGAAGCTGTTCGCCGCGCACTTCGTTGCTGTGGGTGGCGGATAGCTGCGGGACGAATACGCTTGCCCCGGCGTCCCGCAGGGCCTGCTTGACGTCGTAGAAGAGTTGCACACTGGCGATCCGCTCGAAACCGAAAAGGCCGTGGACCAGCAGGATGGGATAATGAGGCTTTGCATTCCGTTGCATGTTCATTCCTTTTTCCGGGGTCCCTCCGTGTCAGGCTACCTGTCGCCCTTGTTGATTGACTCATTCATTCAAGAGGGCGAAGGTGTTTAGCAATGTCCAAGCGCTATGACGACGAC